>NZ_CP012622.1:0-300000 GCF_001281045.1 Spiroplasma cantharicola
ATGACTAACATTGCATTATGAAAAGAAATAAAAAAATGATTAATATCTTCTGATTTAATAGAACCAAACGTTTATGAAGAGTATGTAAAAAGTGCTTCAATTGAAGACCTTTCTGAAAATCAAAAGGTTATTGTTGTTAATAAGGACTTATCTAAATACTATTTGGAAAATATAGTAAAAGAACTTAAAGAAAAAATAAGTAAAATACTAGAAAAAGATATTTCAATAAGTTTTTTATCAAAAGAAGAGTTCAAAAAAGAAAAAAAAATAAGTGAAATAATAATAAGTAAGAAAAAAAATAATGGAAGAGATTTTAATTTTGAAAGTTTTATTTCAGGAAAAAGTAATAGTGAAGCATATAATGCTTCAAAAGCTTTAATCAATAATTTAGGTAATAAGTGAAACCCACTTTTTATATATGGAGATTCTGGATTAGGAAAAACTCACTTACTTAAAGCTATAAACAATGAACTAAATGTACAAAAAAATGATTTAAACATTAAATACTATGCATCTAATGATTTTAGAAAAGAAATTTTAGATTCATTGTTAGGTGGTTTTAAAGAAATAGAACAAACAAAATCAGAAATGAATGAAATTGATGTTTTATTAATTGATGACATTCAATTCCTTGCAAATAGTGGAAAAACAAATGAAATATTTTTCAATATATTTAATTCTTTTATTGAAGAAGGGAAACAAATAGTAATAACATCAGACAAATTCCCTGAATTACTAAATGGATTTGATAAAAGATTAGTATCTAGATTTAATCAAGGTTTAAGTGTAAAAATAGAGCCACCAGATGTTGAAACAGCTTTAAAAATTATTGATTATAAAACTCAAATTGCAAATTTAAATTTAGCAACTGAATCAAAAAAATACATAGCATCTCATTTTGGAACTGACGTTAGGAAAATTGAAGGAATAATTAATAAAATAGAGTTTAAATTAATACAAGATCAAGAATCAGTAGGAGAAATAATTGAACTTGATACTATTCAAAAGTTATTAGAAGATTATTCTTATGCTCCAGGTGGAGAAATAACTGTTCAAAAAATTAAAAGTGTTGTTGCTCAAAATTATGGTGTAAATGTAAAATCTATTGATGCAAAAAATAAAGTTTCTAGTGTTGTTATTGCAAGACATGTTTCAATGTATTTAACCACTGAATTAATGAAAAAAAATTATTCAGAAGTAGGTATTTTATTTGGTGGAAAAGACCATACAACTGTTATTAATGCCTGCAATAAAATTAAAAAAGCTATTGCTGAAGATAAGATTTTTAAAAACACATTAAAAAAAATTAAAAAGGACATAACTTCTTAATTATAAAAATATAGTATAAAGTGATAAAATCTTTTCATAAAGCTCATATTTTGTTGGTTTTTTAAAAGTTATCCACATTTTAAGAGCATAATAATAATATAAATAATAAATAATAAATAAGGAGGTATTTTCAATGTTCTTTAGTGTAAATAGATTAGCTTTTATTGAAGAAATAAACAAATGTAATAGAATTATTGATTCAAAAGTCCCTACACCAAGTATTAGTGGAATTTTATTAGAAATAGATGCTGATAAAATATCTTTGATTTCTTCGAATACCTCAATGTCTATAAAGACAATTATTAATATGGGTACCAATGATTTATTAATTAAAGAGACAGGCACAATCTTAATAAGGGGAAAATATTTTTTAGAAATACTTAGACGTATGGATGATGATATTGTTAACATTTCTAATATAGAAGAAAACATAGTTTCTTTATCAGGAGAAAAGTCTGAATTTTCATTAAACATTTTAAATTATAATGATTATCCAACTATTGGTTTTAGAGAAAAGGGAGATATTGTAACAGTAAAAAATAATGATCTGAAGAAAAGTCTTAACCAAACAATAATTTCCGTAAATGAATGAAATCAAAAAATAGTATTAGCTGGATTAAATTTCTCTATAGATAATTCAATGTTTTATATTACAGGAACTGATGGTTTTAGAGTATCAAGAAAAAGAATTCAACTATTTGAAGATATACCAAATAAATTTGAAACTAATATTCCACATAAAAGTGTTTTAGAGTTAATAAAATTATTACCAGAAAAAGGTGAATGTAAAATTGTTTCTGTTGATAGTCACGTAACTTTTATAATTAATAATACATTGTTTCAAACAACAATCTTAGAAGGGCAATTCCCTGATGTTAATGCAGTTTTCCCAACTGATTTTAATACAACATTATATATGGATAATAAGAAATTCTTTAAATTAATATCTAGAGCAGATATTCCAAGTGAAGAAAATACTTCTACGGTAGTAAATCTTATTTTAAATAATGATAGTATTTTTATAAAATCTAATATTCATCAAATAGGAAGTTTTGAAGAAATTTTTAAGGAATTTGAATTAAAAGGATTAGATGAGCAAAATATATGTTTTAATTCAAAATATTTAATTGAGTCATTAAAAACTTTTGAAACTAAAAATGTTGAAATTAATTTAATTGATTCTAAAAAACCAATTGTGATATCTTCATCAGAAGATATGGATTTAAGTCAAATTATTTTACCGATGTTTTCAAATTAATAACTTATATCTACATACCTTTCACTTACTTAAATGATATAATTAAGTTTGTGAGAGGTATTTTATTATGGAAAATAATAAGTATGGAGCTAATCAAATTCAAGTACTTGAAGGATTAGAAGCTGTTAGAAAAAGACCTGGAATGTATATAGGAAATACAAACAAAACTGGTCTTCATCATATGATTTGAGAAATATTGGATAACTCAGTGGATGAGGCATTAGCAGGCTTTTGTAATGAAATATCTATTTTTATAACTGATGAAAATGAAATAATAATTAAAGACAATGGAAGAGGAATACCAGTTGATATTCACCCAAAAACAAAGAAGACAACTTTAGAAACAATTTTTACTGTTTTACATGCTGGTGGAAAATTTGATGAAGCTACTTATAAAGTTTCAGGTGGTTTACATGGTGTAGGTGCTTCTGTTGTAAATGCTTTATCTTTATATGTTGAAGCTATGATTTCTAGAGATGGAAAAATTTATCATCAGAAATTTTCTGAAGGTGGTAGAAATGCTACTGCTATTAAAGAAATAGGTAATTCTGATTCAAATGGTTCAATTATAAAATTTAAACCTGATCCAGAAATTTTTAAAGAAGTTATAGATTTTGATTTTAAAGTAATACAAAACAAAATAAGACAGTTAGCTTTTTTAAATAAAAAATTAAAATTAAATTTATATGACCAAAGAAATGATAAGTATTTAAGTTATATTTTTGAAGATGGAATAAAAGATTATATAAAAGAAATAAATAGTGGAAAAGAAAAAGTTCACGATGAAATTTTTTATATGTCCAATAGTTTTAATGATATTGAAGTTGAAATTTCAATACAATACAATGAGACGTATGATGAAAACTTATTTTCATTTTGTAATAACATTTTTACATCTGAAGGTGGTTCACATGAAGAAGGATTTAGAAGTGCTTTATTAAAAGCAGTTAATTCTTATACAAATGATTTAAAAAATTTTAAAGGTAATAAATTTACTTGAGATGATTTAAAAGAAGGAATTGTTGCTGTTGTTTCAATTCGACATAGAGATCCTTTATATGAAGGACAAACAAAAGCAAAATTATCTAATACAGATGCTAAAGAAGCTGTATTAGAAATAACAAATGAAACATTTAAAGAGTTTTTATTAAAAAATCCAAATGATGCTAAAAAAATTATTGAAAAAATTTTAGTTTCTCAAAAAGCAAGAAAAGCTGCTCAAAGAGCAAGAGAAGATACAAGAAGAAAATCAGCTATTGATAATTTTTCATTACCAGGTAAGTTAGCAGATTGTGAATCAAAAGATATTCAAGAATGTGAATTATATCTTGTTGAGGGGGATTCTGCTGGTGGTAGTGCAAAAACTGGTAGAAATAGAAAAACTCAAGCAATCCTTTCTCTAAGAGGAAAAGTTCTAAATGTTGAAAAAGTAAAACAATCAAAAGTTTTTGATAATAATGAAATTCAATCAATTATTGCTGCTGTAGGTATTGGTGTTAAAAAAGATATTGATCTTACAAAATTAAGATATGGAAAAATAATTATTATGACAGATGCCGATGTTGATGGAGCGCATATTAGAGTTCTTTTATTAACTTTCTTTTATAGATATATGAAAGAACTAATTTTAAATGGAAATGTCTATATTGCACAACCACCATTATATAAAATTGATAATGGAAAAAATGTTTCAGATTATGCATACAATGATTTAGAGCTTGAACAATTAAAAGAAAATAAATACAAAGAACTTAAATATACTATTCAAAGATATAAAGGACTTGGTGAAATGGATCCAATTCAATTATGAGAAACAACAATGGATCCAGAAAGAAGAACTATGATTCAAATAAAAGTTGAAGATGCTTTTCTTGCAAATGAAGTTTTTTCTAGTTTAATGGGAGAAAATGCTGATTTAAGAAAACAATTTATTATTGAAAATGCACAATTTGTAGAAAATATAGATATTTAAAGTAAGGTAGGTGAAACTAAATGAGTGAAATAAAACACGGTCGCATTTTAGAGATGGATATTAAAAGCGAAGTTGAAAAAGATTTTTTAGAATACTCAATGAGTGTTATTGTTAGTAGAGCTCTTCCTGATTTAAAAGATGGATTAAAACCAGTTCATAGAAGAATTATTTATGCTATGAATGATTTAAAAATTACATCAGATACTCCACACAAAAAATCTGCACGTATTGTTGGTGAAGTAATTGGTAAATATCACCCTCATGGTGATTCTTCAGTTTATGAAGCAATGGTTAGAATGTCGCAAGATTTTTCCTATAGATATCCCTTAGTTGAAGGACATGGGAATTTTGGTTCAATTGATGGAGATGGTGCAGCTGCAATGCGTTATACAGAAGCAAGGCTTGCAAAAATTACATCATTATTATTAAAAGATATTGATATGGATACAGTGCCATTTGTTGATAACTATGATGCGTCTGAAAGAGAACCAAAGTATTTAACTGGTTATTTTCCAAACCTTTTAGTTAATGGAGCAACAGGTATAGCTGTAGGTATGGCAACTAATATCCCACCTCATAATTTAAGAGAAGTTGTAGGTGCAACTATTGCATATATAAAAGATGATCAAATGACAATTGATGATATTTTAAAATATATTAAAGGCCCAGACTTTCCAACAGGTGCTTTAATGACAAATGGAAAAAGCATGATTGAAGGTTATAGAACCGGTAAAGGTAATTTAATAATTAGATCAAAAATTGATATTGAAGAAACTAGCAAAAATCAAAGAATAGTTGTAAGTGAAATTCCATATCAAACTAATAAATTAAAAGTTGTTGAAAAAATAGTAGAACTTTATAAAAATAAGATTATAATGGGTATTTCAGATATCAGAGATGAGTCTAACTATGAGGGAATTAGAATTGTAATAGAATTATCTAAAAATTCAAATCCACAACTTATAATCAAAAAACTTTACAAATATACAAACTTGCAGTCAAGTTTTGCAATCAACATGCTTTCTTTAAATAATGGAATTCCTGTTGTTTTAAATATTAAAGATATATTAAAATTTTATGTAAAACATCAAATTGAAATAATTGTTAAAAGAAGCATTTTTGAAAAAAATAAATTAAATGCAAAATTACATATTTTAAATGCAATTAGAGTTACATTAGATCATATTGACGAAATTATAAAAATTATAAAAGAGTCAAAAACTACTGAAATTGCACATGAGAAATTATTTAAAGCTTTTGGTTTTGATGAAAAACAATCCAAAGCAATTTTAGATATGAGATTGCAAAGATTAGTAGGATTGGAAAGAGAAAAAGTAGAATTAGATATTAAAAATATAGAAATAAGAATATCTGAACTTGAAGAAATCTTATCTTCAAAAGAAAAACAAAATGACTTATTAATTACTCAACTTGAAGATATTGTAAATAAATTTGGTGATGAAAGAAGAACAAAAATTATTGAAGAAGATGAAACCCAAATTGATGATGAGGAATTGATTCAAGATACACAAATGTTAATAACTTTATCTGAAGATGGATATATTAGAAGACTTTCAAATGAGGAATTTAAAACTCAAAAACGTGGTGGTAAAGGTGTCATTATAAATAATAATCATGAAGATAATATTGCAATTGCAAAATTTGGTAAAACAAAAGATGATGTTTTATTTTTTACAGATGAAGGAAAAGTTTATAGGATTAAAGCCTATAATATAACACAATTTTCTAGAAATGCTAGAGGTGTACCAGTAATTAACTTTATAGGAATAAATTCTTCTGAAAAGGTAACTTCAATTTTACCTTTAAAAAATAAAAAGAATGCGTATAAATATTTACTTTTTGTAACTCAAAAGGGAGTTGTTAAAAAAGTTGAAATAGAGGAATTTAATAGAATTAATAATTTTGGGAAAATTGCAATTAATTTAGATGAAGGAGATAAGTTAGTTTCTGTAATACCAACTGTTGGTGGAACAGAAATTTTAATAGCTTCACTAAATGGAAAAATAATTAAAGTTAACGAAGATAACTTTAGACCTATGTCAAGATCTTCAAGAGGAGTAAAAGGTATGGGATTAGACAAAAATGATTTTGTTGTATCCTCGTGTTCAAGTTATAAAAATGAAAGTGTTGCAACAATATCAGAAAAAGGAATTGTTAAAAAAACACTTATAAGTGAATATAACATTTTTGGTAGAGGTGCTAAAGGTGTTTTGGGAATGAAACTAAATGAAAAGACTGGTAAGTTTAAATCTCTTCTAGCAATTAGAGAAACAGATGAAATTTTAATGATATCTTCAAAAGGTAAGATAATAAAAATTGGAGCTCAAGATATTAATTTACAATCTAGAAACTCAGCAGGAGTAATTGGATTTAATTTAGAAACAGATGAAACTATTACATCAACTACATTAGAATGAAATAAAGGTGAATAGAATGCTAGATATAAATAAAATTGAAAGTGACTTTGAGAAAGTTAATTCAAATTTAAAAAAAAGAAATAAGGATTTCAAATTGGAATTAAATCAAATTGTTGAATTAAATTCAAAAAGAAAAAAGATTACTTTTAAAGTAGAAGAATTAAAAGCTAAAAAAAATAAAATTTCAAAAGATATTGGAATTTTAGCTAAAAATAATAATAAGAATGAAATTGAAAAATTAAAAAAAGAAGTTTCAAAAATAAATCAAGAAGTTGAAAAATTAGATAATGATCTAAGATTAATTAATGATGAAATTAATTCTAAATTAAGTTACATACCAAATATACCAAATGATAATATTCCATTGGGAAAAGATGAAAATGATAATATTGAAATTAAAACATGAAAAAATGGAAAAATAAAAAATGATGGTGAATCTCATTGGGATATAGCTTCAAAATTGGGATTAGTTGATTTTGAGTTAGGTTCAAAATTATCTGGTTCAAGATTTGTTGTCTACACTAATCTCGGAGCAAAAATTATTAGAGCCTTAGCAGACATATTAATTAATAGACATACAAATAATGGTTATAAAGAAATGTATCTACCTTTAATAGTAAATAAGGAAAATATGTATGGAACAGGGCAACTTCCAAAGTTTGAAGAAGATGCTTATAAAATTGGTGATCAGTATTTGATACCAACTTCAGAAGTTCCTTTAACAAATACAGTTAGAGATAAAATATTAGAAAAAGAACAATTACCTATCTATTTAACTTCTTTTACTCAATGTTTCAGAAAAGAGGCGGGAAGTGCTGGTAGAGATACAAAGGGTCTAATAAGATTGCATCAATTTAATAAGGTTGAAATGGTTAAAATTACAGATAATAAAACATCTTATGAAGAACTAGAAAAAATGCTTATAGATGCAGAAGAATGCTTACAATTATTTAATTTACCTTATAGAGTTGTTGAACTGTGTGGGGGAGATATAGGGTTTTCTTCAGCAAAAACTTATGATCTAGAAGTTTGATTTCCTAATCAAAATAAATATAGAGAAATATCATCATGCTCAAATTGTTTAGATTTTCAATCAAAAAGAATAATGGCAAGATATAAAAATGATGATAATAAAAATGAATATGTTCATACATTAAATGGTTCAGGTTTAGCAATTGATAGATTATTTGCTGCTATTTTAGAAAACTATTATGATGGAGATAAATTATTAATCCCAGATATTTTAAAGCCATATTTAGGTAATATTGACTTTATAAAATAATGTTTCACGTGAAACATTATTTTTTTTATTTTTTTTATTTTTTATAAATTGTTTCACGTGAAACAATTTATAAAAAATAAAAAGCATATAAATCTATGAAAAAAATGTTATTATATAGATGTCATTGTAAGGGTGACGTTCGAAGTTGGTCAGGACCGGAAGGTAGCAGCCATAAGAATCCAGTGCCTTGTACAGTGACTTTTTTTATTTTTAGGAGAACTTTTTATGGAATTGATTTTTAATACACTACTTATGGAATTAAAAAAATGTAAGAAGAATAAGGATGTTCCAGTATCTGCCTTATTAATTGACACTAATAATAAAATAGTTGCAAAATCTTTTAATAGTAGGCAAAAGAAATATAATTTTTCTAATCATGCCGAGATAAGAGTATTAAATAAAATATATAAAAAACTAAAAACTAAAAACTTAGGAGACTATAGATTAGTTACATCATTAAAACCTTGTTTAATGTGTATTACTGTTATTGAACAAGCTAGTATAAAAAAAGTATTGTATTACCTTGATAATATAAAATGTAATTATAATAGGATCCTAACAGATATTACTTTTGAAAAAATAGGAAGTAGTAAAGAAAGTACAATATTTGAAACGGAATTAAAAGAATTCTTTTTAAAATTAAGGAAATAACTATGTAAAATATTTATGCAAGGGGAGTAAATAATTATGGAAAATAAAAAGTCACTTTATAGGGAGTATAGACCAAAGAATTTTGATCAAGTTGCAGGTCATAATGGAATTAAGGAAATATTAATTTCTCAAATCAATTCAAATTCATTTGGACATGCTTTGTTATTTTCTGGTCAAAGAGGAACAGGTAAAACATCTATTGCAAAAATATTTGCAAAAATAGTCAATTGCCAAAATTTAAATGGTTATAATCCCTGTGATAATTGTATAAGTTGTAAAGAGTTTAATAATAATGCTCATTCAGATATATTTGAAATAGATGCAGCTTCAAATAATGGAGTTGAAGAGATTAGAAACATAAAAGCTAATGTTTCGTTGCTACCAAGTTTTTCAAAGTATAAGGTATATATAATTGATGAAGTACATATGCTTTCAAATTCGGCTTTTAATGCTTTACTTAAAACTTTAGAAGAACCACCAAAACATGTTATTTTTATTTTAGCAACTACAGAGTTTTCAAAAATCCCAGCTACAATAATTTCAAGATGTCAATTATTTAATTTTAAAAAAATTGGTCAAAAAGATTTAGAGCAAAAAGTTGAAGAAATATGTAAAGCTGAAGGCAAAATAATAACTAAGGAAGCTTTAAATGAAATTTATTATATGTCAGATGGTTCATTAAGAGATGCACTTAATTATTTAGAGCAATCATTAACAATTTCTGAAAAAGAAGTTAATGTTGAAATTTTAAAAAAGATATTTTACATTGCAACAAAAGTTGAAAAATTAAATATTATTAAGAATGTAATTCAAGGTAATACAAAGGAAATAATTTCATATTTTGAAGTTTCAAATAACCAAGGAATAGACTTTCAAACAATGACATTAAGTTTATTAGATATTATAAAAGAGATAATAGAAGTTAAACTTACACAAGATTATAATTTTTTAAGTAATTTAACAATTGAGGATTTTAATAATTTTAATCAAACAGATATAAAAATTATGTTTGATCTAGCAGATAATATATCTGATTCTTATACTAAATCTAAAAACTCAAATATAAGCTTTCAATATATATTAATAAATATTTTAAAAACTGTTTCAACTAAAAAACTTATAAGTGTTATTGAAAAAGATAAACTTACTTGCAGTTTACCAACTTCAACAATTAATTGAGATGAGCCAAATACAGATAAAACAAATAACTTAGGTGAAAATTTAAAAGAAAAATCTTTTGAGTTAAATAAAAATATAGTTTCACAAGAAAAGAAATCACAAGATGAAAAAAATATGAATAATAATTTCTCTGTGAAAAATAATATACAAGATTTTTTTAAAGAAAAAGATGATTCTAAGTTTTTAAAGCTACAAATGAAGTTATTAATTTCAGAAGCAATTATTTATAAAAATATTATAGATTTTACAAATGATCAAATTATTAATGTTTTAGTAGGTGCAAATAAACAAGCAAGAAAATATTATGAAGAAAAATTTGAACGCATGTTTAATGAAGAGGTAATAAATGGTAACTCAAAATTTATTGAAAATTTTATTATGTTTTATGGTTCAAAAATAACAGCTTCAAGTGAAGATTCAGTTATATTAGTTTCGGATGAAAGAACAATATCAAAATGAATTAATAATAGACTTCAGAAACCAAATATAAGAAAACAAATTTATGAATATTTTGGAAAAGAAGTTAAAATAATTTCTCTTGATAAAACAAGATGATCAGAAATTAAAATTGAATTTATGGATAGAAAAAATAATAATAAGTTAGAAGAATTTAAACATATAGATACAGAATATTTTTATGAAGCTTTAAATAAAAAAGATGATAATGATGAAAATCAATATTTGAAAAGAGCAAAAGAAATTTTAGGAGATCAAAATATTAAGGTTGTGAACTAATGGATAAAATAATTGAAGAATTAAAGAGTATCGATGGTATTGGGAAAAAAGTGGCTGAAAAAATTCTTTTTGATTTAATAATTAATAAAAATAAAATTAGTTCGTTAGAAACTGTGATTAATGAAATAAAAAAATCTTACAGTGAATGTAATACTTGTTTTTACTTTAAAGAAAATAATGTTTGCACTTTTTGTAATAACAAAAATAGAAATCAAAATATTATTTGTGTTGTATCTACAAAACTTGATGCAATTAAAATAGCAAAAAGTAATTATAATGGTCTAATACATGTATTAAATGGGGAGATAAATTTGAATAAAAATATAGGTCCTGAAAAAATTAAAATAAGTGAATTATTTGTTAGAATTAGTAAAGGTATAGAATTATTACTTGCTTTAAATTTAACATTTGAAGGAGAAGTAACTTCAAACTACATAGCTAATAAAGCAAAAGGAATATGCGAGAAAATTTCTAGAATTGCAAGAGGGATTCCATTAGGTGGAGTTTTAGATTATATTGATCAAGAAACATTAAATGATGCAATTTTGAATAGAAAGAAACTAGATGATTAGTTTAGAGGACTTATAGTATGTTATTTATTTCATTAGAAGGTATAGATGGTTCAGGTAAAACAACAATTTCTAAAATGATTAAAGATAATTTAATTCAAAAGGGATACAAAGTTTTACTTACAAGAGAACCAGGGGGAGAACCTTTGGCAGAAGAATTAAGAAGAATTATTCTTGATGAAAAAAATTCAATTAATCCATGAGCAGAAACTTTGTTGTATGTTGCAGCAAGAAAACAACATTTAGATTCAATAATATTGCCTGCTTTAAAAGAAGGAACAATTGTTGTATGTGATAGATTTATGGACTCAACATCAGCTTATCAAGGATATGCAAGAAATATAGGTATGGCAGATGTTAATGAATTACAAAGCATCGTTTTAGGTTCAACAAAACCAGACTTAACAATTTTTTTTGATATAACTCCAAAGGAATCACAAATTAGATTAATGAATAGAAAAAGAAGCGCTGACAGAATGGAACAGGAAAATCAAAGATTTCATGAGGCAGTATATGAGGGTTATCAAATCTTAATTTCTGAAAACTCAGATAGAATTAAAGTTGTAGATTCGAGAAAGCAAATTAATGAAGTTTTACAACAAGTTGATTTTTTAATTGATAATGCTCTTAATGAAAGAACAAAAAAATAATGAAAAAAGTAGAGGTATTTAGTATTGTTAATGAATTGATAAAAAATAAAAAACTTTACCATTCAATAATAATTTCAAACGAAAATCAAACTAATCTTGATGAAATCTCAACAGAAATTTTAAGACAAATATATTGTTTAAATAATTCCTTTGAAAATGATGGTTGTGATTGATGTTTAAAAGTTGTTAATAAAAACAATCTAAATATTTTTTATATTGGAGACTCAATATCAAAAATATCAAAGGATGATATTAAAGAATTAATTATAAAATTCTCTTCTTCAGGAATTGAAGACAATAAAAATAAAGTTTATATATTGGCTAATGGAGAAAACTTAAGTGAAAGTGCGTCTAATGCGCTACTTAAATTTTTAGAAGAACCTCCTAAAAATACTTATGCTTTAATTTTAACAAAGGATAGAAATAAAATTTTGAGCACAATTAAATCAAGATGCAAACTTTTTTCTATTGAAAATGAAATTATTAAAGAAAAATTTGATTCACAAATTATAAAATTCTTTTTAAATAAAGAGAAGAAAAAATTATTAAAATATTTGATAAGTTTTAAGAAAATGGAAAGATCAGAAATTATAGCAGATTTAAATATTGCTTTTGAAAATTCTATAGATTTAAATATAAAATTTTTACAAGAACTTTTATTGGATACAATAAATGAAATAAAAGAAACAAATTATATTAATTTAATTTTGGAGAATTTGTTTATAAAAATGTATGAGGTAATCTAATGCAAGTAAAAAACGACATTTTAAATTATAAAGAACTAAAAATAATTCAAGATAATGAAATGTTCAATTTTTGTATTGACTCAGTTTTATTGGCTAGATTTTGAAAACCATCAAATAAATATAAAAACATTTTAGATTTTGGAACTAATAATGCAATCATACCTTTAATAATTTCAAGATATACAAAGTCCAAAATAACTGGTATTGAAATTCAAGTGGAGGCTTGCAAAATTGCTAAAAAAAACATAAAAATAAATAAACTTGAAGATCAAATTGAAATAATAAATTCAGATATTAAAGATTTTATTTTGGATAAAAATAATAACTTTGATTTAATATTCTGTAATCCACCTTTTTTTAAAGTGGATAAGGAATCAAAGCTTAATAAAAAAAGTAAATTTTTAACTCCTGCAAGACATGAGATATTAATAACTTTGGAGGAAATAATAAAAAGTGCAAAAATAGCATTAAAAAATGGTGGTAAGTTTTTTATGATTCATTTAAGTGAAAGGTTAGATGAAATAATTTTTTTATTAAAGCAAAATAATTTTTCAGTAAAAAAATTACAAATAGTTTATTCAAAAGAAAAACAAAATTCAAAGAGAATTCTTATAGAAGCAATTAACGATGGAAATAATGGAATGAAAATTTTAGAGCCTCTTTATATTCATAATGAAGATGGAAGTTATAAGAAGGAAATATTAGAAATGTTTGGTGATTAAATTGCTAAAGAAAAGTTCAAAGTATATTTTAGGATTATCTGGAGGGCCAGATAGTGTTTTTCTTTTTAATTATCTATTAGATAATGGATTCAAAAATTTTGTAGTATGCCATGTAAATTATAATTTTAGAAAAGACTCTAATCAAGATTTAGAACTTGTGAAAAAAATGTGTAAAAAATATGAGATTGAATATTTTATAAAAAATATTAAACAAGATTATAATAACTTGAAAGAAAATTTTGAATCATGAGCAAGAACTATTAGATATGATTTTTTTTGTGAGCAATTTGAAAAACAAAAAGCCGATGCAATATTAATTGCTCATAACTTAAATGACCATATTGAAACTTACTTGATGCAAAAAAATAATAAAAAAAAAGTTAGATATTTTGGTATAAATTCTGAATCCTATTATAAAAATAAAAAAATATTGAGACCTATATTATCTATTAAAAAGTCTGACATAATAAAAGACTTAGATGAAAAAAATATAGGATATATTATTGATAGTACAAATTCAGATTTAAAATATGAAAGAAATAAACTAAGATTCACTCTTAGGGAGAATACTTTTAATAAGTTAATTAAAGAGATTGATATTAAAAATGAAAAAATTTTAAATTATAAACTTAAAATTGAAGATTTAATATATTCTAATGTTTTGAATATAGATAAATTTAATGATGATAATGAGTGAAATGAATATCTATTATTTAGTTTTTTAGAAAGAAACCAATTTTCTTATTTTTTATACAAAACAAAAAAAGCGATAATTAGAGAATTTTTAAAGCAAATATTATCTAAAAAAAAATTAGTTGAAATTAAAAAGGGAAATTTAATTTTAATGAAGGACTATGAATTAATTAGAGTAGTAAACTCTGAGGAGTTAGATACTTTTGAAATTGAAAATAGTAATGACAAATTTTTTAAAAAATTGTTAATTGAAAATAATATTGTCAATCATGAAAATATAGTTGTTACAAATAATTGAAAAAAATATCAATCAAAATTATTAGTTAATGATAAGTTCTTATCCAAAATTTATAGAGATAAAAAAATAAATTATCTTAAGAGATATAAAAATATTTTAATTTTTGATAAAACAAAGAAAATACTTTTAAATAAAATAAACATATAATGATAAAATTATAAAGAAATTAGAAAACGGTGAAAAAATGAAAAAGAAAAAATCTATATGATTATGGGTTTTATTTATAGTTATGTTAATAGTAATAGGAATAGTAATCTGACAGTTTATTGCAGGAACATCAGATAAATTAACTGAAGCAGAATTCCTTGATTTGTTAATGAATAATAAAATAAGTAAAAATTCAACAGAACAGGTTTATAGTGGTTTACACATTATATCTGGATCATATACTAATAGCTCTGGAGTTGTAAGAAAGTTTGTACTGACTTTAACGAATTCATCTTATACCTCACTTAGAGAAGATAATAATGCTTTTAAGGATTTTACTCAAAGCATAATAACATTATCACAAGGAAATTCACCGTTTATGACTTTAATAATTAATTTATTGCCAATGGTAATTTTAATAGGTTTTTATATTTGAATATTTTCATCAATGTCAAAAGGTGGAATGGGTGGAGGAATGTTTGGCCCAGGTAAAAATACAAGACCAAGAGAAATTAAATCAGATGTAAAATTTTCAGACGTTGCAGGTATTAATGAAGAAAAAATTGAACTTGTTGAACTTGTTGACTATTTGAAAAATCCAAATAAATATGCACTAATGGGAGCTAGAGTTCCAAAAGGTGTTCTTATGGAAGGCCCTCCTGGAACAGGTAAAACATTATTAGCAAAAGCAGTTGCTGGAGAAGCCGGTGTTGCATTTTTCTCAATGGCAGGTTCTGAGTTTGAAGAAATGTTTGTTGGTTTAGGAGCAAGTAGAGTAAGAGATCTTTTTAGTGACGCAAAAAAAGCAGCACCTTGTATTATTTTTATTGATGAAATTGATGCTGTTGGTAGAAAACGTAGTGGTGGAATGGGTGCTTCAACAAATGAACAAACATTAAACCAATTACTTGTTGAAATGGATGGTTTTGCTTCAAATACTGGAGTTATTGTTATGGCTGCGACTAACAGAGTTGATGTTTTAGATAGTGCTTTGTTAAGACCAGGAAGATTTGACAGAACAATTCAAATTTCACTACCTGACATCCGTGAGAGAGAAGCAATTTTAAAACTTCATTCAAGAAATAAATCAGTTTCTCCTGAAATTGATTGAAAGCGTATTGCTGAAAGAACACCAGGTTTTTCAGGAGCACAATTAGAAAACGTTCTTAATGAGGCTGCAATTCTTGTTGTTAGAGATAAAAGAAAAATGATTAATATTTTAGATATTGATGAAGCAATTGATAGAGTTGTTGGGGGACCAGCCAAAAAATCAAGAGCAATGACAATGCAAGACAAACAAATTGTTTCATATCATGAAGCAGGTCATGCTTTAATGGGATTAAGATTAGAATCGGCTTCAAAAGTTCAAAAAGTTACTATAATTCCTAGAGGTAATGCTGGGGGTTATACAATTATGACTCCAAAAGATGAATCAAATTTTTCATCAAAAGAAGACTTATTTGCCTCAATTGCAGGTTATTTGGGTGGTAGAGCAGCTGAAGAAATTATGTTTGGTAAAAACAAAATTACAACAGGAGCACATGATGACTTAGATAAAGCTACAAACATTGCAAGAAGAATGGTAACTCAATTTGGTATGTCAACATTAGGACTTACAAAATATTTAACTATGCAAGAAGAATCATATGGACAAACTAAGGGTGTTTATTCAGATGAAGTTGCATTTAAAATTGATACAGAGATAAATACTATTTTAGAAAAATGTTATAAAACTGCATTAGAAGTTATTAATAAACATAAAGATGTTTTAGAATTAATTGCAGAGTCTTTAAGAGTATTAGAAACTATTACAGCAGAGCAAATTGATTATATTGATAAACATAATAAGTTACCAAAAGAAGTTATAGAAGAAAAAAATAGAAAAGATGTTGAAGACAAGAAAAAAGAATCTGGAGAAATATTAGAATTTGAACCAGATGAAGATGATAAATAGAACACTTTATATTGAAGTGTTTTTTTATTTTTTAAACAAGTATAATAATAAAAGTGAATTCTTAAGGAGAACAAAATTATGGATATGGAAATTAGAGCAATAAGTGAAAAAAATAATGTAAAAATATCAATAGTTGATATTTCAGAAAGTTTTAATGAAATTGCAAAATTGCAAAATACTAACCCTTTAGCTTCAGTAGCTTTAGGTAGAACAATTATTGATAATGCTCTTGTGAGTTTATCTTTAAAAGATGGAAGTAAAATGACAACTAATTTAAATGGAATGGGTCTTGGTGGTTCAATAATTGTTGAGTTCCAAGATAAAAAAGTAAGGGGATATATTCAAAATCCAAATTTTGAAATTGATAAAATTAATCTTGAAGAGGGAAGTGCTTTATCACAAGTTGTTGGTAAACAAGGATTTTTACAAATATCTAGAGATAATGGGGAAAGTACTCCATATACTTCAAGAGTTGAAATAATTTCAGGAGAGGTCAATTTTGATTTTATGTATTATTTACAACAAAGTGATCAGGTTAATTCTTTAATTACTTCAGCTGTAGAATTAAATGAAGATAATACTATTAAAAAAGCATGTGGAATAATTATTCAATTACTTCCTGGTTTTAAAGATGAAGATATTGACTTTATTGAAGAAAAGATAGGTACATTAGATCATTTGGTTAAAACTTTAATTGAAACAACTAATTATGAATCTCTAATAAAAGATATTTGTAAAGATGCAAAAGTATTAGGTATTGGTGAATTAAAATTTGAATGTACTTGTAATATTGAAAAAGTAGTATCTTCAGTTAAATTACTTGGAGAAAAAGAAATTAAAAAAATAATTGAAGAAGGAGAATTAGTTGAAGTTGTCTGTGACTTTTGTAAAAAACAATATAATGTAAAGCCAAATGAAATTATATAGTTTTTATGTTATACTATTTTAGGTGTATTTAAGTTCTATATTAAGGAGTTTAATATGGAAGAAAAAGATTTAAAACAACAAAAAAAAGTCGAAGCGGAATTAGCACAATCAGAAAAGATTGAAGATAAAAAATTAGCTAAAAAAACTTCTGTGGGAACAGATCAAACTCTTATAAGAGAATTTGAGCATGTTGAGTTACCTTTAGTAACTGAAGAGGGAGTTAAAGGATTAAAATTAAAAAATAAAATCCAAAAACAAAATACTTCAAAATATTCAAAAAAAATATTAGAAGGTAAAATTGTGTCTACAACAGGTAACAAACCTGATTTAGAAAAAAACGTTATTGAGCTATACAACGTAAAAAGATGATATGTGACTGGAGATATGTTAACTCCTGTGTTACGCGGTGTGGACTTGAAACTTGAAAAGGGTAAATTTATTGTAATACTTGGACCATCTGGTTCAGGAAAAACAACTTTATTAAATACAATCTCAGGATTGGATAAAACATCAGAGGGTGATGTTTTCGTTCTAGGTAATAACTTGTCTTTATTAAAAGACTCTCATTTAACAAAATTCCGTAGAGAAAATGTTGGTTTTATTTTCCAACAATATAATCTGCTTTCAAATTTGACTGCAAAAGAAAATGCAGAAGTTGGAGAAAACTTAAGTAAATCAAAAGAAAATAAAATGTCAATTGAAGAAATCTTTAAAACTATTGGTATGGAAGAACAAATGAACAAATATCCACATCAAATGTCTGGTGGACAACAACAAAGGGTTTCTATTGCTAGGGCCTTAGCAAAGAACCCAGAAATCCTATTTGGTGATGAACCAACTGGAGCACTTGATGAAGAAATGGGTAGAAAAGTATTAGATATTCTTGTTGATGTAAAAGAAAAATATAATACAACTGTAATAATTGTTACACACAACCCAAATATTAGTGAAATTGGAGATACTGTAATACACGTAAGAAATGGTTTAATTGATGAAATTAAACATAATAAGTCTCCTAAAAGACCGTCTCAAATTGACTGATCATAGTTCAAAAACTAAAAACTACAAATGGATAATTTGTAGTTTTTTTAATATTAAAATGACTTTAAAAAAGTATATAATTATAAATGTTAAAGGTGGAGAAGTTATGCCAATTTTTAGTTTCAAAGGTGTAGAAGAAAATCACCTTAAAGAGTATTTTAAGCAAATTGAAGAATTAGCTTTAATTATGAACACAGATGTTAAAAAAATAGTTTTTTGAAATGATTCAAGTATTTTAATTGGGAATGGTTATGAAAAAGATGCAATTCAAGTAAAAATTGAATGACTAGCAAGACCATTGAAACAAGAAGAAGTTGTTAAACATATTCAAAATTTCTTTACAAAAATATCAAAGAATATATATGTCATATTTGAAGAAATAAATAATTTCTTATATATAAATGGAGAAAATAAAGGTTAATGAAAATTAGAAATATAGATATAAAAGGCAAAGTATTTTTAGGTCCTATGGCAGGAACTACAAATGCAGCTTTTAGAATTATTTGTAAAGAAAAAGGAGCTTCTTTAGTATATGCTGAAATGGTTAGTACAGAAGGTTTAGTTCATAACAATCAAAAAACTAAAACGATGATTGAAGTATCAGAGTTGGAACATCCAATAACTTTACAGATTTTTGGATTTGATGTTGAATCATTTGTTGAAGGGGCAAAAATTGTTGAAGAGTTTTCTGAGTGCGATGTTATAGATATAAATATGGGATGTCCTGCACCAAAAGTTGCATTGCGAAGTCAAGCAGGAGCTAATTTATTAAAATATCCAGAAAGAGTTGGAGAAGTTATTAAAGCAGTTGTTGAAAATACTTCAAAACCAGTTACAGTAAAAATGAGAATTGGTTGAGATGATGAAAATAGAAATGTAGTTGAACTTGCAAAAATAGCTGAACAAAATGGTGCGAGTGCTATTGCTGTTCATGGTAGAACAAGAAATCAATTTTATAATGGTAAAGCTGATTGAAGTTGAATAAAAAAAGTTAAAGAGGCAGTTAATATTCCAGTAATTGGAAATGGTGATGTTTTTGATGGACCATCAGCTAAAGCAATGATTGAAGAGACTGGTTGCGATGGAATAATGATTGCAAGAGCAGCACAGGGTAATCCATGAGTTTTTAGAGAAATACAACATTATCTTGATACTGGTGAGTTTTTAGAAAAACCAAGTTACGAAGAATGAAAAGCAACAGTAACAAGACACGCAAATATTCTTATCGAAATGCGTGGAGAAGAATTTGCAATTAGAGAAATGAGAAAACAGTTACTTTGATATTTAGGAACATTAGGTTCAGATAATAAAATAAAAGAAATGAAAAAAATGGCAACAACTATTGAATCATTGGAAGATATCAAAACAATATTTAAGTTTTATGAAAATGGAAATGTAGGAGAATAAGAAAATGAGCAATAATTTTGAAAGAAATTTTTCAGAGCAAGAAAATATTAGAAGAGAAAAATTGAAAAAACTTATTCAAGATAAGAGAGATCCATTTATTGAAAATGAATTTAATAAATCTCATTCTTTAAATGAATTAAAAGAAACATTTTCTTCATTTTCAAAAGAAGAACTACAAGAAAAAACAAAAATTAAAATTTCTACAGCAGGAAGAATAAGACTTTTTAGAGAAGCAGGTAAAAAAGCGATTTTTGGAAATATTCAAGATCAAGATACATCATTGCAAATTTATGTAAGACAAGATGAAATAGGTGAAAAAGAATTTGAATATTTTAGAGATTTAGATCTTGGAGATATTATTGGTATTGAGGGTATCATGATGAAAACAGATCATGGTGAATTAACTATTCGAGTTAAAAATGCTAAATTACTTACAAAGGCTTTAAAACCATTACCAGATAAACATCTTGGTATTGCAGATATTGAAGAAAAATATCGAAGAAGGTATGTAGATTTAATTGTCAATCCTGAATCAAAACAAGTTTTTATTGATAGAACAAAAATTATAAGAACTATTCAATCAATTTTAGATTCAAAGGGATATATGGAAGTTGAAACTCCAATTTTACAATCTGTAAGAGGTGGAGCAAGTGCAAAGCCTTTTATAACTCATTATAATGCACTCGACAATGATTTCTTTTTAAGAATTGCAACTGAATTACATTTAAAAAGATGTATAGTAGGTGGCTTTGATGGAGTTTATGAAATTGGAAGAATATTTAGAAATGAAGGTATAAGTACAAGACATAATCCCGAATTTACTTCTGTGGAACTTTATGTTGCTTATAAAAATATGGATTTTTTAATGAATCTATGTGAAGAATTATTTAAACAATGTTCATTAGCTGTTAGAGGAACTACAAAAATAAATTATGCTGGTCATGATTTAGATTTAGCAAAACCTTTTAAAAGATGACATATGGTTGATGCAATTAAAGAAGTTTGTGGTGTAGATTTTTGAAAAAAAATGACTTTTAAAGAAGCTTGCGAAATTGCTAAAAAACATAAAATTAAAGTTGATAAACATCATTTCTCAGTTGGCCATATTATTAATTTATTTTTTGAAGAATTTGTAGAGGCCAAAATTATTGAACCAACTTTTGTTTGAGGACATCCAAAAGAAATTTCGCCGCTTTCAAAATTAAATGCAAAGGATTCAAGATTTACTGATAGATTTGAATTATTCATTATTAACAGAGAATACGCAAATGCTTTTGCTGAATTAAATAACCCAATTGATCAGTATGAAAGATTTATGGATCAAATAAAAGAAGCAGATGCAGGAAATGATGAAGCAAATGATATGGATATTGATTTTATAGAAGCTTTAGAATATGGAATGCCTCCAACAGCTGGAATTGGAATTGGAATTGATAGAATGGTTATGCTATTGACAAATTCTGATTCAATAAAAGATGTATTGCTCTTCCCTCAAATGAAACCAAGAGGTATCTAATGAAATATGGTATAGCTTTAGGATATGTATCAAAATTAAATTTCAAAGATACAATTAAGGGAATAGAATTCATTAAGGAAAATATTTTTTTCTCTTTAAAAAATAAATTTAATTTATTGAATACATCAAGTGCTTTAATAACAAATAAGGCAGTATGATTAAATGATGATTTTCAACAAACAAAAAGACCAATTGATTTTGATATAGTAAGTCAAAATGAATATGGTGAAATTATGCAAGCTAACAATAAATGAAGAAGATACTTTTTAAGGAATTTAGAAAATAGTGAGCAAAACATAAAAGGTATAATAACTAATTTTATTACAGTTAATAGAGATGCTATTTTAGATAATACAAATTCATTAATATATGAAGAAATAGGATTGGAAATTCTAGTTGAAGAAGTTGAAATGGAATTTTTAAATAATACTTTAATAGATATTTATAAGCTTTTATGCTCTATTGATTTAAAAATTAGTGAAAAATTTGAAGAGTTAAATAATTTTCATTATTCAAAGACTTTAACTTTTGTAACTTATAATAAGCTTAAAGAATTATATCCGTTATTGACTTTTACTGAAAGATTAAATAAATTTGGAAAAGATAATGGTAGTTTTGTAATTCAAAATTATGTTGAAAGAATCCTTAATCAAAAAAATATTGGTCAGTTTTCAGAAGATGTTTTTAATTTAAAAACTTACTCTAAACTTTATATTTATAATGGTGAATGTGAAAAATCTATTTCAGTTGCTTATGCAGGTTTTCAAGTTGATAGAAAAACTTTAAAAGAACAAAATTTAATATTAAAAGAAAATAGCAAAATCAATAATGAGTATAATCATTTAATAAAATCAAATGAGCTACCTTTAACTTTATCAATTGGGGTTTTAATAAATAGAGTTGTTATGACAATTCTTGAAAAGCAACATATTGGGGAAGTTCACTCTTCAATATGAGGTAAAGATTTTGTAGAGTATTGTAAGTCAAATAACATTAATATTTTTTAATCACAACTCTGTTGTGGTTTTTATTTATAATTAGAAAGGTGATAAAAAATGGTGTCCTTAATTATTGTTGCAAATGGTTCAAGTGAAAGATTTGGACAAAATAAAATGTTAGTTAAAATTGAAAATCAATTTTTAGTAAATCAAACAATAAGTAATTTTTATAATATTAAAGATATTAAAGAGATTATTTTGGTTTCAAATAAAGAAGTTTTTAATGTAATTAAAGATAATAAAATTATTTTAATTGAGGGAGGAGCTACAAGATCAGAATCTGTAAAAAAAGGTTTAGCAGTTTGTAAACAAAAATATGTTTTAATTCATGATGGAGCAAGACCTTTTATATCCAAAAATTTAATTATTTCTATTATAGAAAATTTAAAGCTCCATGATTGTGTAGTACCAGTTTTAAAAATCACAAATTGTTTAAAGCTTATTAAAAATAATAAAATTAAAACTGTCAATAGAGAAGAATACATTCAAACTCAAACACCTCAAGGGTTTAAAACTGAATTAATAAAAGAGGCTTATGAGAAAAAAAACATTGAAGCTTTTGATGATTGCCAATTAATTGAAAAACAAAATAATAAAATTAAATTTATTGATGGTGATGATAAAAATATTAAGATAACTTTTAAAAATGATTTAAAAAGTTACTCTTAATTTCAATCTATCTTGAATAAACATTAATTTTTACTATATAATAAATAAGCGAGTTAATTTTTATTAACTCCTTGCCTTTAACTAGGCCAAAAGACCATAAGGAGATAGAATATGATTAGAAAATACGAAATAATGTATATTATTGATCAAGATGTTACAGATATTAAAGCTGTACAAAAGAAATTACATGACATACTTACTAATAATGGTGGAAAAATTTTAGAATCAGAAGATTGAGGTTTAAAAGATTTTGCATATGTAATTAAGAAAAAGAAAAAAGGTTACTATACTGTAGTAATTGCAGAAACAGACTCTACAAATATTAATGAATTTGAGCGTGTTTCAAGAATTGATAAAAACGTTGTGAGATATCAAGTAATTAATACTGAAAATGAAAAAAGATATATTCAATCAACAAAATTATCAAAAACTGATATGTCAAAATTTAAAGAAGAGAAAAAACCTTCAAGAGGATTCGATAGAAGAATGCCAAGAAGAGATGATAATAGTCAACCACAAGAATTTAGCGAAGCAAAAATTCAAAAAGAAGTAAAAGAAGTAAAAGAAGTAAAAGAAGTAAAAGAAGTAAAAGAAGTAAAAGAAGTAAAACCAAAAGATACTTCTAAAACTGAAACTAAAGAAGTAAAAGCACCAAAATCTAAAGATGAAGTTGCTTAAAATATTTGAAGGAGAATTTAAATGAACTCAGTAAATTTAATTGGAAGAATAACAAAGGACCCCGAACTTAGAAGTTCATCAAATGGAAAATCTTTTGTTGCATTCACACTAGCTGTTAATGAGTTTTCTGGTGGAAATCAATTTACACAATTTGTACCTTGTTTTGCATGAGAAAAAACAGCTGAAAATTTGGCTAAATTTGTAAAAAAGGGAGCTCAAATTTCTGTTGAGGGTTCAATTAATGTTAGGCAAGAAAATAATAACGGACAATTTTCACAAATTGTTACAGTTAGAGCTAACAGAATAGAATTTTTAAATGGGACAGGAAGTAATAATCAATCTGGGTCAAACAATTCATTTGAATCAAATCAATCAAAACCAACCGCTCAACCATCATCAAATAATTTTGATTTTGATTTAATAGATGATTCAAAATCTTCAAATGATGATTCAATTTTATGAGAAGACTAAAAGAGGAGAATAAAAAATGAAAAAATTTGTAAGAAGAAAAAAAGTTAATTTCTTTGCAAAAAACAATATCGATTATATTGACTATAAAGATGTAGATCTTTTAAAAAAATTTATATCAGCTAATGGGCAAATATTACCAAAAAGAGTAACAGGTACATCACCTAAACATCAAAGAATGTTAGCTATTGCAATTAAAAGAGCAAGAGGTATGGGACTTTTACCATTCGTAGTTCAATAATAATTTTTAAACACCACCAAGGTGTTTTTTTATTTGTTATAATTATTAAGGTGAAATAAATGAAAGTAATTCTATTAACTGATGTAAAAAATTATGGTAAAAAAGATGATGTTGTAAATGTATCAGATGGATATGCAACAAATTTTTTAATTCCAAAGGGATTGGCAATTGTCGCATCAAAAGGTGACTTAAGTCATTTAAATGTTAGAAAAAGAAAAGAAGAAGAAGTAAAAAAAGATAAGGAAATCGAATTAAATAATTTAAAAAATAAACTTGAAACTCTTGAATTGAATTTTAAAATAAAAACAAAGGATGGTAAACCCTTCGGTTCAGTTTCACTTTCACAAATTACAGATAGAATCAAAAAGGAATTTTCAATAGATTTAGATAAAAGAAAATTTGAAAAACATGAAAATATTAATAAGCTTGGATTGTATTATTTAAAAATAAAACTTGATTTAAAAATTATTGCTACTTTGAAAATCTTTGTAGAGGGTACAGAATAATGAAAGAAAATATAGATATTAATATTGAAAGTGTTTTAATTGATTCAGAAAAAGCAGTATTAGCAATTGCAATGCATTCACCAAAAGCAAGTTTTGATATTTTAACACAACTAAATTCAGAAGATTTTAGTTTAGAAAAACATCAAATTATTTTTGAAGCTATAAATACAGTTTCAATTAATAGTCAAAATATAACAATTACAAAACTTGCAGAATATTTGGAGGATAAAAAAGTACTTGAAAAAGTTGGAGGAGTTTCATATTTATCTGATGTTTCAGGATACTTTTATACAGATGAGGGTTTTGAAGATTATGTTGAAATAGTTTTTAAAAATTCAATTGGAAGACAATTAGATAGAGCACTAATACACATTAAACAATTGAGGGAAAGTAAATCACCAATTGATGAGGTTTTTGTTATTGCTCAACAAAAAATCTTGAATATAAAAACAGATGTTAAAAAAGATGACGCAACTGAAGTTAAAGAAACTGTAGTAGATGTTATTAAAAAAATTGAAGCTTTAGAAAAAAATGGTGGTTTAGTAAATGGAGTTCCATCAGGGTTTTCAGATTTAGATCAAATTACTAATGGATGACAAAAGGGAGACTTTATAATTTTAGCTGCTCGTCCATCAATGGGTAAAACTGCCTTTGCACTTAACCTTGCTGTAAATGCAGCTGAAAGACAAAAGGGAGTTGCTTTCTTTTCTTTAGAAATGCCTAAGGAACAATTAGTTCAGCGTATTCTAAGTTCAATTTCTGGTATAGAGTCTAGTTCTTTAAGAAATGCCCAAGGACTTACAACAGAAAAATGAGCTAGGATTACTGCTGGGGGAGAACAAATAAAAAATATGAATATTGTTATTGATGATACTCCAGGAATTACTGTTTTACAATTACAATCAAAACTAAGAAAAATGAAAAGAGATTTTGGAGTAGAAATTTGTTTTATTGATTACTTGCAATTAATATCTTCTATGTCAAATAAATTTGACAGTAGACAAAATGAAGTGGCAACTATTTCTAGACATTTAAAAAAAATAGCTCGTGAATTAAATATGCCAATAATTTGTTTATCACAATTATCACGTAGTGTTGAAAAAAGAGAAGAAAAGACACCTCTTATGTCTGACTTAAGAGATAGTGGTGCTATTGAGCAAGATGCAGATATAATTATGTTTTTATATAGAGATGCCTATTATAAAACAAAGGAATATAATTTAACTTCTGAAGATCCAACTGATGAAACAGATGTTATAATATCAAAACATCGTAATGGAGCTACAGGACTTATTAAAGTAAACTTTCTTAGAAGTTATGGTAAATTTATTGATCAGTCTAAAAATTCCTAATGCTTTTTTGCTTAAAATAAGGTAAAATATAATAAAGATTTTTTAAAAGAGGTTAAATTATGAAAAAGTTATTGTCAGTTTTAGGTTCATTACTAGTTGTTGCCCCAAGTGTATCAGCTGTTGTATCTTGTGGTATTGAAACAAATCCAGTAAAATTTAAAGTCGATGGAAAAGATGAATTTAAAATTGCCAATGAAAAAGTAGGCTTTCAAAAGCTTTTTGGTAGTGTGGCTACTCTACCTATTTTAGCTAATTTAGTTTTGGAATCTTTATCTTTCACTGAAAGTAAATACATTGGTGAGAAAAAAAATGAAGCAAAGACTTTTTTAGGTGAAAAAGGAATAGCAATGTCTTTAGAGAAAATCTTTAATGATGGTCCAAAAGATTTTATTGAGTTCATTGATAATAGTCAAGATGATAATGACAATGACAATTTTCAAAAGTATTATGAGGCTCCAATAAATTCAAATTTTGTCGAAATTAATTATGACTTAGGTATTGAAAAATCTGAGTTAGCAAGCGAAAATGATAAGTGATCAGCTTCAAAAGCTTCGGTTTATAAATCAGAAAAAGTCTTAACAATGAATACAAAAATTGAATACAAAGATGGTAAAGTTCAAAAAATTGAAGAGAATCAAAATGAAAATCCCAAAAATCTTAAAGATTATATTGAACTTACATGAGAGAAAACAAAATACAAAGATTATTTTAATAGTGGAGATTTTACTAAATATAAAGATAAAAAAATCTATAATATGTCTGAGACAGAAGCAAAGGAACTTTATACAAAAATCAAAGACTCTGGAAGTGATAAAATGAAAGAGGATTTGGGAGTAAATAAATTATCTCAAGATCAATTTAAAGTTTTACATACTCAATTAAATAAAGTTGATGAAAAATTTAAAAATGGTATTTTAATGCCTGGAAAATTTGAAAAGAATTTTTCTCAAACTAAAGCAAGTTTTATTAAATCTAGTGAAGGTAACCCAGTTGAAGAAAGAAAAGATATATCAGAGGGTGTTAATTTTTATACTACAAATGATGGAAAATCAATGCAAGCACAGGTTGTAGGTTTTAAAGAAAATAATAAAAGAACTTTCATTTATGGAAAATCAGATGAAGGACAGCAGTTAAGTATAGACTTTTTATTTAATGTGCCCAAGGATAATAAATATTCTCCTAAGGAAAAAAACTATATAATTAGACTTACTTTAGAAAATTTATTTGTAGGTTATCAATTAAATGGAATTACCTTAGAAAAAGGTTTTGATGATAAAGATAAAAAAAGAGAAGATGAAGTTATATATTGATATGAACCAAGTATTTATCAATTTACGAATGAAGAAATTTTTAAACCTGGTAATAGCAATGTATTTAAAGATTTGAAAAAGGTAAAATTGGAAATAGAAAAAGAAAAATAAAAAATTAATAAAAAATAGGAATGAGAGGTTCACTATGAATTACTACGTAAAATTTGAAAATGATTTTTTTAATATAGTTGATGGAAGAACCAATCAAATAGTGGCCTCTTTCATTGGAGAATTGGAAGCCAATAAATTTATACAATCTCTTATTAAAACTGGCAATAAGAGTCTTTCTAATTGAGAACAACCTCAAAAAAATAATTTCTCTAAAAATGCTGCAATACATGAAGATCCATTTAAATTAAAATTAGGGAAAACAGCACCTTATGGAGTATCTGACCAATATTTAAATGAAAATAGAGTAACAAAACCGGAATTAATAAATAATGTCCAAAATGGAATACCACAACAAGATTCTGGAAAAAGCGAAGTACCAAGTATTGTACAAAATTTTATCCATTCAACTTATCCTAGTGTACAACAACCAGTTTATGGTTATCCACCTATGCAACAACCAGTTTATGGTTATCCACCTATGCAACAACCAGTTTATCCGACATATAATGGTCCAACACAAAATTTCGGAATAATGAATGGTCAAAATAGTGCACCAGGAGCACCATTTCAAAGTGTTGGATATCCTCAACCTCCAACTAATTTTAATAATGATATGTATAATCAACCAAACAATTATTTTAATCAAGAACAGTCTAACTCAAATAAATTATCAGGTCAAATAAATAATCTTTCTGATCAACTACTTAATTTAAGTGGAAAGGTAAATAGTATTTCTGACAAATTAAAAAATGAACAGAATCAAGCTATTATAGATAATCAAAATATTCAAATTGAACAAAGAATTCAAGAATTAAAAGAGCTTGAAGAAAAGCAAAAAAATGAAAAATTAAAAGAACTTCAAGAAAAGCAAAGCTATGAAGAATTTAGAAGATTTCAAGAAAGACAAAACTATGAAGAACTTGAAAAAGAAAATAATTTAAATAGTGATGAAGATATAGAAATTAATCAAACAGTTCAAAATTTTAAAGATTTACAACAATATCCTGAGAATGAAAATGAAAATGAAAATGAGAATGAAAATGAAGAATTTAAGTTTGGATTTAATGATAATACTATTTCAATTGATTCAAGTTTATTTGAAGAAGATAAATTGGGAGCTATTATTCAAGAGGGAAAAAAATTTATAAATAATACAGATGATGATAGTTTAGGAGAAGTTTCTGCATATAAAGAAATGAGTAATTTTTCTAATTATGAAGAAAATATTGAAACAAAAAGTAATCAAGAAAATTTTATTTTAGAAGATGATCTAAAAATGATTAATCAAGATTTTAATGAAACTCAAATATCAAATAAAGATAGTTCTGGAATTCAAAATGAAAAAGGTAAAATATTAGGTCTTGAAGATTTGCCAACAGTGAGTGCTGATTTTAATGAAACTCCAACTTTATATCTAAGTGAGGTTGCAAGTGAATTAATTAAGGAACATCAAGAAAATAAAGAAGTAAATGAAATAGAACAATTAAAATCTAAAAATGAAAATATAACTATTGATGATACTGAATTTGATGATTTTAATCCGGAAGATCTTAATGAACAATATCAAGAAAAATTAGATTCTGAGGTTATACCATTAAAAAAAAGTGATCCTAATGTAATTGATTTGGGACCAGTTTTAGAAGATGATCAAATATTTTCTACTCCTAGGAAAGATGCACAATTAGAAGATTTTGAAGAAACACAACTATCTAAAAAAGAAAAAAAACAATTAAGAAAAATAAAAAAAAGAGAAGAAAATTCTAGAAAGAAATACGAAAAGTTACTTAAATAATGAATATATTAAAAGAATTAAGCGAAGAGTGAATAGAGTTATTTTCTACTGATGATATTATTAAAGATATCAATAGCATTATTAATAAAATAGAAGATTTTGAAAATATATATCCTAAAAAAGAAGATATTTTTAAAGTGTTTAATCTGATTAAACCTCAAGATATTAAAGTAATAATTATTGGACAAGACCCTTATCATGGTAAAAATCAAGCAAATGGAATAGCTTTTAGTGTATCCAATAATGTTAGAACTCCGCCAAGTTTAAGAAATATTTTTAAAGAATTAAGAAGTGATCTTGGTATTGACCATTCGCAAAATAATGATTTATCAAATTGAGTTAAACAAGGAGTTTTTTTAATTAACTCTTGTTTGACAGTTGAAAAGGGAATACCAAATTCTCATAAAAATTTAGGCTGAGATAAAATAATTTTAAAAATTTTAAATCAAATTAATAAAGTTAACAAGGATATAATTTTTTGTTTGTGGGGAAATTTTGCAAAAAAACTATATAATAGTCTTGTATTTAAAAATGAGAACGAAATTATTTTTTCTGCTCATCCGTCACCATTTAGTTTTAAAAATGGTTTTGAAAATAGTAAACCTTTTTCAAAAATAAACTTAATGCTGAAAAATAATAATAAAAAAGAAATTTTTTGAGAATACTAAGGAGCAAAAATATGAACAACATTAGTAAATGGTTATTAGAGGGTAATAATATGGCCTATGCAATGTCTGCATTTATAGGTTTCTTTATTGCTATTTATTTTTTTTATAATGCAGTTTCATATTGAGTTCTTAAAGAAAGATACCATGGTATAAGATTTACTACAAAAAATATTGCTTATATAACAATGTTTACAGCAATAAATGTAAGTGTTACTGTTGTTATTTCATTAACTTTACCAATTACTGTCTTTCCGCCAATTAGAATTGCATTTGAAGGTGTTATGGTAAAAATAACGGGCTTTATTTTTGGTCCAATAATTGGAGTTTTAGTTGCTCTTATTACAGAAGTTTTAGTTATGATTTTTGTACCTTCATTTATTCACCCAGCTTTTATAATTGTAATAATTTGTTATGGGTTTATTGCAGGTATCGGGTCAAGTTTTTTAAGACTAGGTAAGGGTTATAATTGAGTACCAGTACTTTTAATTAATTTATTTTTAATTTTATTTGCTATTTTTATAGTGTTTGTAATTAGTGCTTACCCAGATGATGAAAAAATTAAGATTTTAAGTTTTGAGGTTTCTAAAGAGGTTTATAAATGAATTTTTTTAGGCTCAATAATTATTTGTCTTGGATTATTTTGAATAATTTATTTTGCACTTTTATTCAAAGGGCAAAGAAAGACCTTACATGTGCTATTGCCAATAATACTTTTTGCAACAGCATCAGAGTATTTGGTAACAGCCGTCATTTCTGCATGAGGTGATGCAGGATTTTTAGGAATACCATCAGAAGGTGGTTATACAGCAATGTTTATTGGAAGACTTGTTCAAGCTCCATTAAAAATAATATTTAATTCTGCGGTTTTATATTTAACTTATAAAGCTGTAGCTCCATTGATTAAACGAGATAGATAGTGATACTAGAGGTAAAAATAAATGAAATTATATGATTCTTTAAAAAGAGAATTTGTTGAGATTGATGTTCCTAAATTTTGTATTTATAGTTGTGGTCCTACGGTTTATGATTTTATTCATATTGGTAATGCAAGACCTTTAATTTTAACTGACATTATTGTTAGATATCTAGAATACATGGAAATCAAATATAAATATCTTTTAAATATTACAGATATTGATGACAAAATAATTCAAAGAGCTGCTGAAAATAATATTACAGAAGAAGATCATGCTAAAATCTATTCTGATGCTTTTTTAAATGATCTTAAGAATTTGAATATTAAATCTCCAACTTTGATAACACCAATTTCTTCAAAAATAAGTGAAATTTTAATTTTTATTGATGATCTATTGAAAAAAGGATTTGCTTATGAAAAAAAAGGTAATGTCTATTTTGATATAAGTCAATGAAATAACCAGTATGGATCTTTGTCAAATCAAAATATTAATAATCTAAATAACGGTGAAAGAATTGAAGTAGACGAAAATAAAAAAAATCCTCAGGATTTTATTCTTTGAAAAAAAACAAAAACTGGTAAAAAATGACTTTCTAAATGAGGGTTTGGGAGACCAGGATGACATACAGAATGTGCTCTTTTAATAGATGACTTTTTTAAAGATACAATTGATATTCATGTTGGAGGAATTGACTTGAAATTTCCTCATCATGAGAATGAAAGAATTCAATATATTGCAAAGAATTCAAAAGAATTATCAAACATTTGATTGCATAATGGTCATATTTCAATTGAAGATGTTAAAATGTCTAAATCTCTTAAAAATACAATTCTTGTTAAAGATTTTTTAGAAGAAAATGGAGCAAATTCATTAAGATACATATTCTTAAATTCAAATTATAGACAACCTTTAAATATCTCTCAAGATTTAATTAATCAATCACTTGATTGAGTTTCAAAAATTGAGTCATTGTTAAAGACTATTAATTGATCTACTGCAATTGGGCAATTAATATTGATAAATGAAACTCCAATTGATGAAGATTTTAATTCTTATAAATACATTACAAATTTTAAATCTCTATTAAATGACGATTTAAATACTCCAATGATAATTTCACTTATTGATGAAATGTGTAAAAGCATTAACATTCAAATGAAAAATAAAAAAGTAGATTTAACTTATAAAAAATTACTATCTATTTTAAAAGTTTTAGGCTTCAATTTTAATATAAAAAAATTAGATAAGCTAGATATTGAAAAAATAAAAGAGTGAAAGATTTTAGTTTCTCAAAAAAAGTTTGACAAAGCAGATAAATTGAGAGAAACTCTTAAACAGGAGAATATCATTTAATGAAAAACTATATTTATGGAAAAAATGCAGTTGAAAATACAATTAAAAACTTTATAGATGAAATTAAGCAAGTTTTTATTTTGAAAGGTCACGCATTTGATCCAGAAATTTTTAGTATCATAAAACAAAAAAATTTGGAATGACACTCTTTGGAAAGGCAAGAGTTTAACTCACTAATAAAAGATGGAGTTAATCATCAAGGTTTAATTGCACAAGTAAAGGACTTCAATTATCTTGAATTAAAAGACTTCTATAATAATTCAAAATTAAAACAAAAAGTTTTGATTTTAGATAAAATACAAGATCCACAAAATTTTGGATCAATTATTAGAACTGCTAGTCTTTTTGGAGTTGATGGGATTATTATACAAGAAACCAATCAAGTTCAAGTTACACCAGCAGTTATGAAAGCTTCTGCGGGAACGATTTATAATGTGCCAATCATCAAAGTTAGTAATCTTAAATCTGCAATTAGCAGCTTAAAAGATAGGGGATTTTGGATATATAGTTCTTATTTAAATGAGGAAAGTAAATCCATTGGGGAAATCGATTTTGATAATAAATCAGTAATAATTATAGGGAATGAGGGAAATGGAATTGGAAGTAAAATCATAGAAATGTCAGATTTCACTTTTAAAATTGAAACTAATAACGTGATTGACTCGTTAAATGTTTCTGTTGCAACAGGAATAATCCTTTTTGAATTATCTAAAAAGTAATTTTTGAAAGGAACAATAAATGCCAAATAAATATGGCGCGTTAGACGCAATTAAAGAAACAATAAGAATAGAATTTGGAAATGAAATTTCTGAAAAGGAATTATTACATTTTCAAAAATCTGTAATAAAAATTATTAACACAGAACATATCAAGTTAGGTTATCTCCAATTGGATAAAGATGATTTTACATCACACGTTTTTTTTGCACTTAAAGAGATTAAAAGCAAATTTGATATAAATAGAAAAGTGCCTTTATTAGCTTATGCAAATTTTATAATTAAGAGACGTATCTTAGATTATGCAAAATATCTTAAAAGGGATAAAAGAAAAATAACTCTATTAATAATAAACTCATTTAGAAGTGGAATCACAGAAGAGGGTCAGACTTTTATTGATAGAGATATTGATAAATTTTCTTTGCAAATATATAATGAAGAACAGAAAAATCTCTATATTAGAAAAACCTTAAAAAATTTCATAGAGTATGAGTGCTTAGAAAAAGAAGCTCTTATTGCAAAAATGATGTATAAAGGATATAGTCAAAAAGAGATTATTAGTAAATTAAAAATTAAAAGAAAGGATTTTTTGGAATTTAAAGAAAAACTAAAAATTCTTTTTAAGGGTTTTATTAAAGATAGTTCTAATATATAATATGTAAGAAAAGAAGAGAGTGTTTTCATGCCACAATCAAAAAAGAAAGTTATATTAGTTTGTAGTGAGTGCCTTTCAAGAAATTATACTATTCAAAAAAGTACTATTTCTCAAAGAGAGAGATTGCAAATTAAAAAACATTGTATTACTTGTAATGCACATGTTTTACATAAGGAGACAAGATAAATATGTCTGATAAAAATAATTCAAAAGAGCAAAAAGCTCAAGAAAAATTAAAGAAAATTCAAGACAAAAAAGCTCAAAAAGATAGTAAAAAGACTCTAAAGAAAGAGAAAAAAGAAGAATTTACTAAACTATTTAATGAGTTTGAGGGGCATGATGGTACACAAGAAGGAAAAATCAAAGCAGCTAAAAAAAGAAAAGTAAAAAAAGAAAAAGAAAAAATAAATTACAAATTAGCTATAAAAGAGGCACCTATTAAGTTTCTTAAAGAAGTAAATAAAATACAATGATCTTCAAGAAAAAATTTAGGAACAAAATTTTTATGAGTTATAATATTTATTGCAATCTTTGGAGTATTCTTTTTCTTTGTTGACTGAGGATTTCAAAGCTTATTTGAACTTATTAAAATTATTTAAAAGGAGATTATCATGGAACAACGCTTATTTGACTTAGAAGATGAATTAGCATCTTATAAAGGACAATGATTTGTAATTAATTGTAATAGTGGACACGAAGACCGTGTTAGAGCTGACTTACTTCAAAAAATTGAAACATCAGGATTAGAGGATAGAATATTCGATATTAGAATTTCAAAAGGACCTGTTGTAGGAAAAAATAATAAAATTAATGAAAAAAATAAATTTCCAGGATATCTATTCATTAATATGAATATGACTGATGAAACTTGATTTATTGTAAGAAATACTCCAGGAGTAACTGGTTTCATTGGTTCATCAGGAAAAGGTGCGAAACCTTTACCATTAACAGTTGAAGAAGTTTCAAGAATGTTAGAACAAAATAGTCAACAAGATAAAAATGAAAAAACATCAAAAGGTAATGCAAATCAACCTAAAAAAGAAAAAGTGTTGTTTACTGCAAAATTCACTACAAAAGAAGTTGTAAGAGTGAAGGATGGTCCATTTGCAGGCACTGAAGGTCAAGTTATTGAGATGGATTTCGAAAAGGGAATTGCTATTGTTAATATTGAATTATTTGGAAGAATTACACAAACAGAATTTGAATTTTCGAATTTAGAAAAAGCTTATATCAATTAATTTGAACTTTGTTTATACAAAGTTCTTTTATTTTCTTGTATTATTATTTTATGAGGTAATTAAATATGAAAATAATTAAATTTGAAATAATTTTAAAAGATGGCAAAAAAATGCAAGCTGAGCTTTTCCCAGAGTTAGCACCAATATCAGTTGAAAATTTTGTAAACTTAATAAAAAATAAATATTTTGACGGATTAATATTTCACAGAGTTATAAAGGACTTTATGATTCAAGGTGGAGGAATGGATGTTAAAATGAATGAAAAAGGTGGTCTAGAACCAATTAAAGGAGAATTTTCAATTAATGGTTGAAATAAAAATGCAACAAATTTAAAACATCTACCTGGAGTATTATCAATGGCAAGAACAAATGATATGAATAGTGCCACTAGCCAATTTTTTATTGTTACAGGAGATGCTAGTTTTTTAGATGGTCAGTATGCTTCGTTTGGAAAACTATCAAATGAAGAAAGTTTAAAAATAGCTTTGGAAATTAGCAATTGTGAAACAACAACACATGATTATCATGATGATGTACCAACAGAACCAATCATTATAGAAACAATGAATCTTATTTAATAAAAGGGATTCATTTTATTTTTAAATTGTGTTATTATTATTTATGGCAGATTTTAATTGTGGAAGTAAGATAAGCAAATGCATATCATTACGTTAGGACCACAGCGAAAACAGGAGGTGTTGTTCGTGGCAAAAAGAATCACACGTATAGCAAAATTAGAATTTATGGCAATGCAAGCAAAACCTGGTGCAGAATTAGCTTCACTAGGAATTAACATGCCTCAATTCACACAACAATTTAATGATGCCACTAAAGATAGAGCTGGAGAGGTAGTGCCTGTAGTTATTACAGCTTATGATGATAAATCTTTTGATTTCATTTTAAAAACTACTCCAGCAGCATTTATGCTAAAAAAAGCTGCAGGAATTACTAAAGGATCATCAAAATCAGGAACTGAAACTGTTGCAACTATTACAGCAGAAGATGTTAAAAAAATTGCTGAATATAAAATGGAAGATTTAAATGCAAACACAATTGAAGCAGCGATGAGAATTATTGAAGGTTCAGCAAGAAATATGGGTATTAAAGTTACTGGAATGCCAGAAAAAGAAGGTAAATAATAATGGCAAAATTAAGTAAAAAATTAAAAGCTGTTAACCAAAAAGTTGATAAAACTAAATTATACCCAATTGCAGAAGCTATTAAATTAGCAAAAGAAACTTCAGTTACTAAATTTGATTCAACTGTTGAAATTGCATTTAACTTAAATGTAGATCCAAGACATGCAGACCAACAAATAAGAGGGGCAATTGTAATGCCTGGTGGAACAGGTAAAACTCAAAAAGTTTTAGTTCTAACAAAAACAAAAGTTAAGGAAGCTGAAGATGCAAAAGCAGATTTTGTAGGAGCAGAAGATTTAATTAACAAAATAGCAAAAGAAAATTGATTTGATTTTGATATCATTGTTGCAACTCCAGAAATGATGGCTGAATTAGGTAAAATTGGTAAAGTCTTAGGACCAAAAGGATTAATGCCAAACCCTAAAACAGGAACAGTTACAATGGATGTAGCAAAAGCTTTAGATGAAATTAAAAAAGGTAAAGTTGAATATAGAACTGATAAAGAGGGAAATGTTCACTCAATATTAGGTAAAGTTTCATTTAATGAAGAAAATTTAATGAAAAACTATACAGCAATTTTTGATGTAATCAAAAAAGCAAAACCAGCAGCAGTTAAAGGTACATATATTAAAAATATATCTCTTTCAACAACTATGGGTCCTGGAATCAAAGTTCTTATTGAAAACTAGTAAAATCTCACAATTGTGAGATTTTTATTTTTTTATTTTATAATAATTAAGAAAGGAAATGAAACTATGAAATGATGATTTTCAGATTATGATGGAACAATTAATTTGACACATAATGATTATATTGATCCAAGAGATTTAGAATTTATTAAAGAGTGAATTAAGGAGGGTAATAAATTTGCAATAGCAACTGGAAGAATGGAGCACGAAATTCAGCCAGTTCTAGAAAAAGCTAATATACCATATGACTATATGATTTGTAATAATGGAGCAGTAATTTATGAAAATGGTAAGGGAGTAATTGCAAATGCTTCAATTCCCAAAGAATCAAGAGAAGAAATAATTAAAATTTTTGACACTTTAAAAGAGAAGTATGTTTTAGGTTATTGTTTAAAAGATAAAAGAATGAGTTATTCAAAAGTTGATCAACCTGAAGTTTATGATAATTTCTTTTTAAAGAAATATGCTTCTACTCATAATAATTTTGAACAAGGTAATCATGATATTTTAAATTCAAAAGATTTAAATTTATTGTATTTCTTTCTAGCAGAATCACAAATTGAAGAAGTTAAAAAATTATTAGAAGGAAAAATAAAAGGTTGTAAAGCAGTAAGAACACATAAAAATGTTATTGAAATAATGAGAGAGGATGTCTCAAAAGCTTACGGAATTAAAGTTATCCAAGAGCTTAATAAATTTTCATCTGAAGATATCTATACAAGTGGAGATGGTGAGAATGATATTGAAATGCTTCAATATACAAAAAATTCTTTTGCTATGAAAAATCATCAACCAGGAGTTGATAAAGCAGCTAAACATATCATAAGTAATGTTTTTGAAATAAAAAACTTTTAAATAAATCAAATTTACTATTGCCTTAAAGTAACTTTAATGAATTATAATTTTAAATGAGGGATCACCTTTGAAAGTTAATCTATTTAGAAAATGGAGAAGTGCATGGATAAAATATATTTAAACGAGTTAGCAAAAATTCTTAAAATAAACGAATCTGCTTTAAGATATTATGACTCACGGGGTTTAATACCAAAATTACAAAGAGATAAAAATAATTATCGTTTTATTCTTGAAGACGATTTAGCTTTTCCCAAAACAGTTATTTGCCTAAAGAAAACAGGTATGTCATTAAAAGAAATTAAAAAATATTTAGATTTTGTTGAGCAAGGTGATTCTTCTATAAAACAAAGATATGAAATGATATTAAAACAGGAAAATATTGTTTTGAATAAACTTAAAGATATTCAAGAACAAATTGAATTTATTGAATACAAAAAAGGTTTATATTTTAAAAAATTAGATAAATAAGAAAGGTGATAAAAATTTTGAAAACAAGAAAATTAGGAAAAGATTTAATAGTATCTGAAATTGGTTTAGGGTGTATGGGATTAAGTTTCTCATTTCCTCCATTTCCAACAAAACAAGAAGCTGTTGATTTTATTAGAAAAGCATATGAAAAAGGTGTAACATTTTTTGATACTGCTGAAATATATGGCCCTTTTAATAATGAAGAGATTTTAGGAGAAGCACTAGAACCTTTTAGAGATAAGGTTGTTATTGCAACAAAATTTGGATTTAGTTACAATGACGATGGAACAAGAGGCGGAATTGATAGCAGTGAAAAAAATATAAGAAGAGCAATAGATGGTTGTTTGAAAAGATTAAGAACTAGTTATATTGATTTATTTTATCAACACAGAGTAGATCCAAATACTCCAATAGAAGAAGTTGCAGAAGTTATGAAACAACTTCATAAAGAAGGTAAAATTAAACATTGAGGATTAAGTGAAGCTTCTGCAAATACTATAAGAAAAGCTCATAAAGTTTTCCCAGTAACTGCTTTACAGAGTGAATACTCATTATTTTGAAGAGATCCAGAAAAAGAGATTATACCTACACTTGAAGAATTAGGAATTGGTTTTGTTCCATTCTCTCCTTTAGGAAGAGGTTTCTTAACTGGAACAATTGATTTAAATACAAAATTAGAACCTGGTGATTTTAGATTAACAATACCAAGATTTCAAAATAAGGAATATTTAAAAGCAAATCTTAAATTAGTAGAATTTGTTAAAGAATTAGCAGAAAAGAAAAAAACTACAAGTGCAGCTGTTGCAATTGGTTGAGTTTTAGCGCAAAAAGATTGAATTGTTCCAATTCCTGGTACAAAAAGGATTGAAAGATTAGAAGAAAATTTAACAGGAGCTGATGTTAAATTTACACAAGAAGAATTAAATGAAATTAAAAAAAGACTTGATCAAATTGAACTTATTGGAGAAAGATATAATGAAGCTACTAATAAAGCAATTGATAGAACTTAAAAATATTTAAAATTACTTAAAAGTTGTTTATTAATAAACAACTTTTTTTAAATCATTTATAATTTTTTTAGGAGAAAACTATGATAAATATTAAACACAAACTTAATTTATTAATTTCAAAACAAGAAATTGAAAAAGAGATCACAATTTTAGCAAATGAATTAAATGACAAATTTCAGGGAGAACAGATAAGTCTTATAATGATACTTAATGGTTCCGTTTTCTTTTTTGCAGATTTAGCAAGAAAATTAAATATGCCAATTAAAATGGATACAATTTCTATATCAAGTTATTTAGGAACTGAGTCGACAAGAAAGGTGAAATTTCATAAAAAGATTGTCAAACCTATTATAGAAAATAAGCATGTTTTAATAATTGAAGATATTATTGATACAGGTAGAACGCTAACAAATGTTTATGAGTATTTGCAAACACTTAATCCTAAAACATTAGAGATAATCACTCTGGCTGATAAAGAAGGATGCCATGAAGATTTTAAGTATAATTATAGATCTCTTTTCAAGGTACCAAATAAATTTGTAGTAGGTTATGGTTTTGAAATTGATGATTTATATAGACAATTAGACCAAATTTATACTATTGAAGATGAAAATTAATGCTATACTAAAAAATTAAAAATATGGCTATTAGAGGTTCTAAATATGTTATTATATAAGTGCTATTCGTACCGAAGAAAGTAACTGGGATTTATCCCTTAATTTGTTACCGAGGAATGAAATTACATATATTATTTGTAAGTAATCTAATCTTACAAAGTTTATTGTATTTTTAATTGACCTCGGAAATTATCTGAGGTTTTTATTTTGATTTTAAAAACGAAAGTAAAAAAGGAGGTTGTTAATAGTGTCAAACGCAAGACCAGCTCATGCTAAAAAGAATGAGATAGTTAAAGAAATTTCAGACAGAATCCAAAACTGTAAAGGAATGGTAATAGCTGAATATAAAAATTTAACTGTAGCACAAATGACAGATTTAAGAAACAAAGCTCGTGAAAAAGGAATTTTTATTAAAGTTTATAAAGATTCATTAGTTAGAAGAGCAACTGAAGAATTAAAAATTAAAGGACTAGATGCATATTTAGTACAACAAAATATCTATATTTTTTCAGATGAAGAAGCTTTATTTCCATCAAAATTAGTTTCAGAATTTGCAAAAGTAAATCCAGATCTAGTTCTTAAAGCAGGTATATATGAAGGAAATGTTATGGATACAGCAGCAATTAATGAAATTGCTTCTCTTCCATCAAAAGAAGAATTATACTCAATGTTTGCTTCATCACTTATTTACCCATTACGTCAATTTATGTTGACTGTAAAAGAAATAGCAAAAACAAAATCACAATAAATAAGCAATTAAGTGTACAAATAGCAATTAATTAAAAATTAAAAAAAAAGAAAAGAAAAAGGAGAATATAAAAATGGCAATTACAAAAGATGATATTATTAAAGCTTTAGAAGAAATGAAATTAACAGAATTAAACGATTTAGTTAAATCAATAGAAGATCACTTCGGAGTTGTAGCTGCTGCAGCAGTTGCAGCACCAGCTGCAGCAGCAGGAGCAGCAGCACCAAGTGAAGTTAGTGTTATGTTAACAAGTGCTGGAGGAAACAAAGTTTCAGTTATTAAATTAGTTAAAGAAATGACAGGTTTAGGATTAATGGATGCTAAAAAATTAGTAGATGGAACTTTACCTGTAGCAATTAAAGAAAATGTAAAAATTGAAGAAGCAGAAGAATTTAAAAAACAATTAATGGAAGCTGGAGCTTCAGTAGATTTAAAATAAAAATTAATTTATAATGACCTAGTAGGTCATTTTTTATTAGAGGGAATTTTATATGTCAAAATCATCAAAAATATATTTATTAAAAGATTACATTACTAATACTGCTATTGAAGTTGGAGAATATAGTTACTTTTATAGTTTTCAAAATGAAAAGGGTGCTAGAGAATTTCAAAATAGAAATATCTTGTATCATTTCCCAAATGTTCATAAAGATAAATTAATTATTGGTAATTTTTGTGCTATTGCAGAAGATGTTAAATTTCTAATGAATGGTGCAAATCATAGAATTGATTCAATATCAACTTATCCATTTGAAATGTTTAAAGAGTTTGAATTTAATGAAAAAACTGCTAAACCTTTTAAAAGTAAGGGAGATACAGTAATTGGTCATGATGTTTGAATTGGGTATGGAGCAACTATTATGCCTGGGGTAAAAATTGGCAATGGTTCTATTATTGCAGCAAAGGCAGTTGTTACAAAAGATGTTGAACCTTATTCAATTGTTGCTGGAAATCCAGCAAAAGTAAAAAGAATGCGATTTGAAAAAAATAAAATAAAAGAGCTAGAAGACTTGCAATGATGAAATGAAAGTATAGAATCAATTAAGACTATGTTAGAGAAATTAACTAAATAACTAAAAAAATGCAAAGAAATAATTATTCTTTGCTATTTGCTATTGATTTAGTCTTTAAAATAAGATAGAATTTTTTTGCGTATGTTTTATTTGAACGGGGGACACTATTAAATGAATTACAAAATCAAGAAAATTAATGCATTAGTGGAAAGGCGTGACTATGCTAAGGTTTCAGGTGATTTAGAATTACCAAATCTTATTGAGTTACAAACAGACACATTTGATTGATTTAAAAATAAGGGAATAAATGAAGTATTTGAAGAAGTTTTTCCAGTAGTTTCAGCTGATGGAGATATAGTATTATCAATGACTGATTGAGAGTTTAGAGAACCAAGACTTTCAATTACAAAAGCAAAAGAAGAGTCAAAAATATTTGAAGCACCAATTTATTCAAATTTATCTTTAACTATTCATATGGAAGATGTTGAGGTTTTTAAAGAAGAAATTTCAGGTTCTATGGAAACATTCTTAAAAGGATGATTACAAGAGAAATTGGAATCAACTGGAGTTGAATTTAAAGACAGTAAAGGATCACTTTACTTTTTTGAGTTCAAAAGCAAGGTTGGCGAAAAAGATGCAATTCAAATTGAAATTAAAGAAGACAAAGAAGAATTTTATTTAGCAAATATTGATATTTATAAAACAGGAGAAGTTTTCTTTGGTGAATTCCCTATAATGACAGATAGAGGGACATTTATTATTAATGGTAGTGAAAAAGTAGTTGTTTCACAATTAGTTCGTTCACCTGGAAGTTATTTCAAAGAAGAAATGAACCGTAAAAATGGGGAAATGATTTATTTTGCAGATATAATTCCATCAAGAGGAACATGATTAGAATTTGAATTAGATTCTAAAAAAGCTTTAGATAATAAAGTATTAAATGTTTTTTATGTAAAAATAGATAAATCTAGAAAAACAACAGCAACAAGTTTATTGACTGCATTCAAAATGCAAAAAGAACAAATTTTAGATTTGTTTGATAATAATGAAGTAATTTCATCAAGTTATGAATTGGATACTTTAACTGGTGATATTGAAATAGATTATGAAAACCAAGTTCAAGAAATTTATAAAAAAATTCGTCAAGGTGAAACAGCAACAGCTGATGGAGCAAGTAAATACTTATATGGTTTACTATTTGACAAAAGAAAATATGATTTAACAAAAGCAGGAAGATTTAAATTACAACAAAAATTATCTGTAAAAAACAGATTAATTGGACGTGTTTTAGCTGAAGATATTATCGATGTTAAAGGTAAAGTTGCTTTTGAAAAAGGAACAGAAATTACAAAAGATATTTTAGATGACTTAGATAAAGTATTAGAAGCTGGTGCAATGGTTCAAAAAATTAACTTTAATGAACAAATAACATCAGGTAATGAAATCCAAAAAGTAAAAGTTTATAAAGATAATGATTTAAGAGATGAAACAGCAACAATTATTGGGATTACAAAAAAATCAAAAGATGAATTTATTAATTTACCAGATATTGTTGCAACAATTTCTTATGCAATAAATTTAATGGATGGTATTGGTGAAATAGATGATATTGATCATTTAGGAAACAGACGAGTTAGAACAGTTGGAGAATTATTACAAAACCAATTTAGAATTGGTATGATGCGTATTGAAAAAAATGTAAGAGAAAAACTTGCAACTTCAAATCCGTTCAAAATGAAACCATCAAGTATTATTAACAATAAACCATTAACTGCAATAATTGGTGAGTTTTTTAACCTTTCACAATTATCACAATTTATGGATCAAACTAACCCATTAGCTGAATTAACAAATAAACGTAGATTAACAGCATTAGGGCCAGGTGGTTTAAGTAGAGATAGAGCTGCTTTAGAAGTTCGTGACGTTCACCCTTCTCATTATGGGAGAATATGTCCAATTGAAACTCCTGAAGGACCAAACATTGGGTTGATTAACAATTTATCAACTTATGCAAAAATTAACGAATATGGGTTCATTGAGACTCCATATAGAAAAGTTAAAAATACTAAAGTTATGTCAGGAGAATATGAATATTTAACTGCAGATAAAGAAAAAGATTATGTTGTTGCTCAGGCAAATATTAATTTAGGTGAAGATGGAACAATTTTAGATGACCAAGTAATTGCTCGTTATAGAGGAGATGACATAATGGTTAGTCCTAAGGATGTTGACTATGTTGACGTTTCTCCAAAACAAATTGTTTCAATCGCTACATCATGTATTCCATTTTTAGAGAATGACGATGCTAACCGTGCACTTATGGGAGCAAACATGCAACGTCAAGCTGTACCATTAATTAATCCAGAATCTCCAATTGTAGGAACTGGTGTTGAACACGAAGCAGCACGTGACTCAGGAGATGCTGTTGTTGCAACAGCTCCAGGTATTGTTAAATATGTGGACTCTAAAAAAGTTGTTATTGAACAAAAAGATGGAATTAAAACATATGATTTAAATGACTTTAGTCGTTCAAATAATGGAACAGCTTTAACTCATTTACCAATTGTAAAAATTGGAGATAAAGTTAAGGCAAGAGATATTTTAGCTGATGGACCTTCAATGGAAAAAGGTGAATTAGCTTTAGGACAAAATGTTGTTGTAGCATTTACTACTTGAAATGGTTATAACTATGAGGATGCTGTTATTGTTTCAGAAAGAATTGTTATTGAAGATAGATTTACTTCAATTCATATTGATGAATATACAATTGAAAGAAGACAAACAAAACAAGGTCCAGAAGAAATAACAAGAGATATTCCAAATATTTCTGAAGCAAGCAAAAAATACTTAGATGAAGATGGTATTGTTGCAATTGGAGCAGAAGTTAAAGTTGGTGATATTTTAGTGGGTAAAGTTACTCCAAAATCACAAACTCAATTATCACCAGAAGATAAATTACTACATGCTATCTTTGGAGAAAAATCAAGAAATGTTAAAGATAATTCTTTAAGAGTACCTAATGGTGGAGAAGGAATAATTAAGTCAATTAAACGTTTCTCAAGAGTTGATGGTCATGACTTACCAGCAGATATTTTAGAAATCATTAAAGTTTATGTTGTTCAAAAACGTAAAATTCAAGAGGGAGATAAAATGGCAGGACGCCATGGTAACAAAGGTGTTATTTCAAAAATCTTACCTGTTGAAGATATGCCACATATGGAAGATGGAACACCAGTTGACATTATGTTAAATCCACAAGGGGTTCCTTCACGTATGAATATTGGACAAGTACTGGAAATCCATCTAGGAATGGCTGCAAAAAAACTTGGAATTAAAGTTAATACTCCTGTTTTTGAAGGGGTTAAAGAACAAGAATTACAAGATATTATGGAAGAAGCTGGAATGGATAATTATGGGAAAGTTACATTAATTGATGGGCAAACAGGTGAAGCATTTGATAAACCTATTTCTGTTGGTGTAATGTATATGTTAAAACTATCTCACATGGTTGACGATAAATTACATACAAGAAATATTGGACCGTACTCATTAATTACTCAACAACCATTAGGAGGAAAAGCTCAAAATGGTGGTCAAAGATTTGGAGAAATGGAAGTTTGAGCGCTTGAAGCATATGGTGCTGCTTATACATTACGTGAAATCTTAACTATTAAATCTGATGATATTAAAGGTCGTATTAAAACATATGAATCAATTGTTAGATCTAAACCAATTCCTAAACCAGGAATTCCTGAATCATTTAATGTTCTTACAAAAGAAATTATGGGATTAGGATTTGATATGCACATGATTGACCAAGATGGTAAAAAAGTGCAAATCAATGCTTATGATGACGATGATGATTTTGAAATCGATGATGAATTATTATTAGCAGACTCATCATTTAATGAAGGTGACATTGCAGGATTTAGTGAAACTAGTGAAGATGATGTTATTACTTTTGATGATGAAAGTATAGAAGAATAAAAGAGGAGAAGTTTTAAAATGGCAATTTCAAATAAAAGAATGATTAAAATTGAATTAGCTTCTCCAGACGTGATTAGATCTTGATCACGTGGTGAAGTTACAAAACCAGAAACAATAAACTATAAAACATTAAAGACAGAAAAAGAAGGTCTATTTGATGAAAGAATCTTTGGACCTACAAGAAATTATGAATGTGCTTGTGGAAAATACAAAAAAGTAAAAAACAAAGGTAAAGTCTGTGAGCGTTGTGGAGTAGAAATTACTGAATCAATTGTTAGACGTGAAAGAATGGGGCATATTGAGCTGGAAGAACCAGTAACTCATATCTGAATGTTAAAAGTAGCACCTTCAAGAATAGCTTCAATTTTAGATTTAAAAACCAAAGAAGTTGAAGAAGTTGTTTATTTTGTAAGTTATATTGTTTTAGATCCAGGAAGTTCAAAACACCTTAAAAAAGGAATGGTTTTAGATTTAGGAAATGCTAAAGCAAGTTTAAAAACAAGAGAAAAATTATTAAAAACACTTGAAGATATTAAAGCTGGAATAGAACCAGATACATTTTCTTGAAAAAGAGCAGAGAACTTAATTAATCAGTTGAGAACTCCAAGTTTACCATTTTCAATGGATGAAGCAGCAACTTTCATTTCAAGATATATTAATGCAAAGTTTGGAATTGGTGCTAATGCAATTGAGGATTTATTAAAAAACATTAATTTAGAAAAAGAAATTGAAAAAATCAGATATGACTTAAAAGAAAAAAGAGGTTCATCTGAACAAAACAAATTAATGAAACGTTTAGAAGTTTTAGATTCTTTAAAAAAATCAAAATCAAGACCAGAATGAATGATTTTACATGTTATTCCAGTAATCCCACCAGATATAAGACCAATTATTCAATTGGATGGTGGTAGATTTACTACTTCTGAAATTAACGATTTATATAGAAGAATAATTATTAGAAATGAACGTCTAAAAAAAGTTAAATCAATGGGAGCTCCAAGCATTATTGTTAATAATGAAAAACGTATGCTTCAAGAAGCAGTTGACGCTTTATTAGATAACGAACGTAAACCAAGACCAGTTACTGGTAAAGATAAACGTCCTTTAAAATCATTAACATCAATTTTAAAAGGTAAGCAAGGAAGATTCCGTCAAAACCTTTTAGGAAAACGTGTTGACTATTCAGGTCGTTCAGTTATTGCTATTGGTCCAGATTTAAAAATGTACCAAGCTGGTATCCCAAGAGATATGGCAATTACATTATTCAAACCATTTATCATTAGAAGATTACAAGAAAAAGATTTTGCAGAAAATGTAAAAGTTGCAGAAAAAATGATTTTAACAAATGATGCTAAAGTTTGAGATGTGTTAGAAGAAGTAATTAAAGATAGACCGGTTTTATTAAACCGTGCTCCTACTCTTCACCGTTTAGGTATTCAAGCTTTTGAACCAAAATTAGTTAAAGGTAAAGCAATTAGACTTCACCCATTAGTAACTACAGCTTTCAATGCTGACTTCGATGGTGACCAAATGGCTGTCCATTTACCAATTAGTGATGAAGCAGTTGCTGAAGCGAGAGCACTTATGTTAGGTTCAAAAGCAATTCTTGGACCAAAAGATGGTAAACCAATTGTTACACCAACTCAGGATATGATTTTAGGAAACTATTACATAACAACTGAAGAAAAAGGTGTTCTTGGAGAAGGAACTTTATTTGCAAGTTATGACGAAGTAAAAATTGCATATGAAACTGATTCTGTTTCATTAAACGCCATTGTTGCAATTCCAATTAGTGAACTTAAAAATAAAAAAATATCAGATAAACACAAAGATAAATTCTTAATTACAACTGTTGGTAAAATTTTCTTTAATCAAATGTTTGTTGAAGAATTCCCTTGAATTGTTAATGCAAATATTAACAATGCAGAAGAAGAAATTGAGAAGTTTGTTATTGATGGAAATACTGATATAAGAACTTATATTGCAAAAGATTATCAAATTCAACAACCAATTAAGAAAAAAGAATTGTCTTCAATTATTGAAAGATACTTTAAATTATTTGGAGCACAAAGAACTGCTCAAATGTTAGATAATATGAAGGATTTAGGATTTAAATTCTCATCAAAATCTGGAACAACAATTAGTGCTGCTGACGTTGTTGCTTATACACAAAAATTTGAAGACTTTAAAATTGCAGATGAGAAGGTAACTCAAATTACTAATTTCTATAATATGGGTATGTTAACAAAAACTGAGAAAAAACGTAGAGTAATTACTGTATGATCTCAAGTAAAAGATAAAATTCAAAATAAACTTGAAGAAGTTCTAAAAAAAGATCCAAAAAATCCAGTATTTGTTATGGCAGATTCAGGAGCTCGTGGTAACGTTTCAAACTTTACTCAGTTAGTAGGTATGAGGGGACTTATGAATGACCCTAAAGGTGATATTAAAGAAATTCCAATTAAGTCATCATTCCGTGAAGGTCTAACTGTTTCAGAATATTTTATTTCTACTCACGGAGCAAGAAAAGGTATGGCTGACGTTGCCTTGAAAACAGCTGACTCAGGATATTTAACAAGAAGACTTGTTGATATTTCACAAGAAATTATTGTAACTGAAGATGATTGTAAAACATCAAAAGGATTTGATGTGCATTCAATTATTGAAACTAAGCATGATAATATAATTGTTCCTTTAAAAGATAGACTTGTTGGAAGATTTACTTTCAATGATGTTGTAACTAAAAAGGGAAAAACAATTGTTGGAGCTAATGAATTAATAACATTACAAATTGCTGATGATATTATTAATGCTGGTATTGAAGAAGTTCAAATTAGAACAGTTTTAACATGTGATACAAACCGTGGAGTATGTAGAAAATGTTATGGTATAAACTTAGCAACAGGAGAAATCGTTACAATTGGTGAACCTGTTGGAGTTATTGCAGCCCAATCAATTGGTGAACCTGGTACTCAGCTAACTATGCGTACTTTCCATACTGGAGGGGTTGCTGGGGGAGCAGATATTACTCAAGGTCTACCTCGTATTAAAGAATTACTTGACGTTACAAATCCTAAAGGTTCAATTGCTATAATTTCACAAATTGATGGTGTGATAAAAGAAGCAAAAGAAGAAGAAGGAATAATTACAATTGTTGTATCATCTGAACAAGATGAAAGAAAATACAAATCACAATATGGAGCTATTTTAAGAGTTTCTGAAGGTGAAGTTGTAACTCGTGGTCAAAAATTAACTGAGGGTGCAATAAACATCAAAGAATTATTAGAAGTTGCAAGAATTGAAGATGTACAAAATTACATTCTAAAAGAAGTACAAAAAGTATATCGTTTACAAGGGATTGAAATTTCAGATAAATATATTGAAATTATTGTTAAACAAATGTTGAACAAAGTTAAAATTATTGATTCAGGAGAAACTGAATTACTTCCTGGAGAAGTTATTTCTTCAAGAACATTTAGAAATGAAGTTAAAATTGCAATTATGGCAGGTAAAAAACCACCACTTGCAAAACATGTTATCTTTGGTATTAAAAAAGCACCACTTGAATCAGATTCATGATTATCAAGTGCTTCATTCCAAGATACTGCAAGAGTTCTTGTAAAGGCTGTAATCAAAGGAAAAATTGATAAATTAGAAGGATTAAAAGAAAACATTATGTTAGGAAACTTAATCCCAGCTGGAACAGGCCTAACTGGTAGTGCAGATATTATTAAAAAAGGTAAGGAAACTTACGACTCAGAATATTAAAAAGGTGAAAACCTTTTTTTATTTTAAGTTTTTTTGATTTTAAAATAGTGTATATTCATTTAGAGGGAGCTTTTAAATTATGAAAATATATATTGGAAATGATCATGCTGGTGTTGATATGAAAAATCACATAGTAAAATACTTAAAATCAAATGGTTATGAAGTAATAAACATTGGAACAGATAATGAAGATTCAGTTGATTATCCAGATTTTGGTAAAGAGGTTGCAAAAAAAGTTGTTGAAAATAAATCTTTTGGAATAGTTATTTGTGGAACTGGTATTGGAATATCAATAGCTGCAAATAAAGTAAAAGGTGCTCGTGCAGCTTTATGCTATGAAGATCAAACAACAATTTTAGCAAGACAACATAATAATGCAAATATTTTAGCTCTTGGAGCAAGAATGATTGCAAATGAAAAGGCAGTTAGACTTGTAGATATTTTTTTAAATACAAAATTTGAAGAAAGACATAAAAATAGAGTAGAAAAATTGAATAATCAATAAGGGGGGTTATAAGATGGCTTTTACAATTATTAAACATCCTCTTATTCTAGATAAATTAACTAGAATGAGAAAAGAAGATACATCTTCTAAAGACTTTAGAGAAAATCTAAATGAAATAGGACAATTAATGGTCTATGAAATTTTTAGAGATGTTCCTATACAAGAAATTGATATTAAAACACCCGTAACTGAAACAAAAGGTTATAAGTTAGATATTCCAGTAGTTTTAGTACCAATTATTAGAGCTGGATTAGGAATGACAGAGGGTATTCAAAGATTAGTACCAACTTCAAGGATTGCACATATTGGTCTTTATAGAGATGAAGAGACTTTAGAACCAGTTCAATATTTTGCAAAAACAACAAAAGATATTGAAAATAGTTATGTTATTGTTGTTGACCCAATGTTAGCAACTGGGGGAAGTGCTTCAAAAGCAATTGAAATAGCAAAATCTTGAGGAGCAGTTCAAATTAAATTTGTTTGTTTAGTTGCTGTTCAAAAGGGTGTTGACAGAATTATTAAAGATCACCCAGATGTAGATATATATACAGCTAGTTTAGATCCAATTTTAAATGCAAGTGGTTTTATAGAACCAGGTCTTGGAGATGCTGGAGATAGAATTTTTGGAACAAAATAGATATTTTAATAATATCTATTTTTTTATTATGAATCGTTCTGTAAGATATATATCTTTGAAATATTTAACAAAAAAGCCTATTTGAATCTTTATTAATTTATTTAAAATTAAACAAATAAATTTTAGTGATTACTATATAGGAATTATTACACTATAAAATAGAAAATCAGATCTGTCAAGAAAAACGTCATTAACTAAAATTATTTCTAATATATCCCAAATTTTTTATTTAATCTGAATATAATTTTCCTAGATTTTCCAAATTAATAAGAGTATTATTAATTAGATGGAACTTAATAAGGAGATTATAAGTTGTTAAAAAATAAAGGAAAAATTATATTAATATCCCTTGTTTCAATGATTACATGTTTATTAACAATTCTAGTTCTTCTAAAATTAGTAAATTATTCATTAGTTACTGGTTATCTCTTAGGTTCTTGTTTTTTATATATTTCATTATTTTTTATGAAATTAGCAATAAAAAATTTGATCGATACTTTAAATCCTTATAATTATATGTTTATTATCACATTAAGAATAGGATTTTATATTGTTCCATTCCTTATAAGTTTTTACTTACCTAATTTATTTAGTATATATGGATTAGTAATTGCTTTTGTAATAAATTGATTTCCATCAGTTTATTATAGTAAAGCAAAGTAAGTAATTTTTTATATGGTAGCCACTCAAAAAAAGAAAGGAGTATATATGTTCCTTGCAGATGACAAAGGTTTTGGTGATGTTATATTTGCAATTACCCCTCAACTTTTATCTATATTAATAACTTGCATTATTATTTGTACATTTTGTATAGTCTATAATGTAAAAATAAGAAATTATAAAGAAGATAAAAAATTAACAGGATTTTTAGTTTTGACAGAAATGTTTATAACTAAAGTTGAAAATATGGTTATTACAATAATGGGTAAAGAATACAGAAAATTGACGCCGTACGTAATGTATCTATTTATGTATATAATAGTATCTTCTGTTGTAGCAATTTTAGGAATAGAACCATTAACCACTTCTTATACTGTTACATTCTCTATGGGATTTGTAACGTTTATAGGAATTTATTATTATGGATTAAGATATCAAAAACTAGCTTTTTTCAAAAGGTATTATAATCCAATTGAAATTTTAGGACAATTTGTTCCTTTAATATCTCTTTCATTTAGATTATTTGGAAATATGCTTGGAGGAAGTATTTTATTAGGATTGCTTTATGCAAGTTTAATACAACTTCAAGGAAATATATTCTGACCAAGTGGTCCAGGAATGGATTGAGATAATAAATTAAGTTACTGATGAGCTGGTTTTAATGTTTTTTCAGTAATTTCATTACCATGGTTACATTTATACTTTGATTTATTTGATGGAACCATTCAAGCCGTTGTATTTTCAATGTTGACTCTTTCATATTGATCTGGTGCCAAATTAGGTGAGGGTCTTAATGATGGAAAAGAAAAAATTGAAAGATAATTTATAAAAGGAGAAAAAATATGTTTGCACAAATACTTACAAATTTAGGGGGTAACTTTATTTCAGTTATGCCTGTATATACAACATTATTAATGTTTCTAGCTGAAACAAAAGAAGTTGGTCAAGGTTTAAAACTTCTTGGAGCAGGACTTACAGGAATGGGAATGGTTGGAGCATCAATTGGTCAAGGAATAGTAGGGTATGGAGCTTGTATTGCAATTGGTAGAAATCCTGAAACAGCACCCAAAATAACTTCTACATTAATTATTACTGCTGGTTTTGCAGAATCAGGAGCCATCTACGCACTTGTAATTGCAATTTTATTAATTTTTGTAGCATAAGAAAGATGAGATGAATTTTATGTTTTTAGAGGCTGGAATACCAAATATTATTGAAAATTTATTTCCAAACTTAGCAAATTTTATTGCCCATATTTTATCAACAATAATTATACTAATCTTATTAACTAAATTAGTTTATAAACCCTTTAGAGAAACTATAAAAGAACGCAGAAAAAAAATTAGTGAATTATTAGATGATGCAGTTTCAAAACAAGCAAAGGCAAACAAGAATAACAAAGAATCTTTTAAAATTCTTGATTCTGCAAAAGAAGAATCTAAAATGATAATGAATTCAGCAAAGTTGTCAGCTGATAATTTAAAATTGGAGATTATGGATAATGCAAGAGCGGAAGCTGCAAATATTCAAAAGCATGCACAAAAAACAATTCAACTTGAAAAAAATGAAATGTATGAACAAATGAGACAAGAAGTTATTGACTTAGCTTTTGTAGCTGCAGAAAAACTTTTAAATGAAAATATTTCTAAAGATAAAAATGAAAAAATGATTAAAGATTTTATAAATAGTTTGGATTAGTTAAATGGTCAAGCAATCTTTAATTAATAATTGAGCAACAGCAATTTGTGAACTAGCTGTTGAACAAAAAAAAGCCAAATCATTTACAAAAACTTTAGAAGAATTAAAAAACATATTTGAGTTAAATCAAGAAGCTATATATTTTTTATCAAATAAATTTATTGATATTAAAACTAGAATAAAATTTATTGAAAAAATTTTTCAAAAAGACTTAGAACCATTACTTTTAAATTGTTTAAAGTTAATTGCTGAAAGAGAAATATTTTCGCAAATAGAATATATTTTAAATGCTTCAATAAAAAAATTATGAGAAAGTTTAGAGATTAAAAAGGGAATAATTTACTCAACATTAAAAATTGATCAAAAATATATTTCTACAATTGAAGAAAAAATAAAAAATAAAATAAATCAAAATATAAAATTAGAAAATAAAATTGATAGTTCTTTAATTGCAGGTATTAGAATTGAAGTTGCCAATAATATATTTGATTTTTCTTTAAAAGGTAAAGTTGAAGATATGAAAAATATTATTTTAGAAAATAGAGAGCAGAGGTCATAATATGTCACTTAAGATAAATGAAATATCAGAAGTTATAAAAAAGCAAATTAAAGAATATGGAAAAAATATTATTCAATCACAAGAAGGTACTGTGGCAAGTATTGGTGATGGTGTTGCTCTTTTATTTGGACTTGAAGATGTTATGATGGGTGAACTTTTAATTTTCTCAAATGATATTTATGGAATGGCTCTTAATTTAGAAGAAGGTGCTGTTGGTGCTGTTATTATGGGCGATGATTCAAAAATTCGTCAAGGTGATAAAGTAATTAGAACTTGTAAAGTTGTTGAAACGCCAGTTGGCGATGCTCTTTTAGGAAGAGTTTTAAATGGAATGGGTTTACCTATTGATGGTAATGGTCCCTTAAAAAATAAAAAATTTGCCCCAGTTGAAAAAATTGCTTCTGGTGTTATGTCAAGAAAATCAGTAAATCAACCAATGGAAACTGGTATTATGTCAATTGATTCAATAATACCAATTGGAAAAGGTCAAAGAGAATTAATAATTGGAGATAGACAAACAGGTAAAACTGCTATTGCTATTGACGCAATTATTAATCAAAAGGGCAAAAATGTAAAATGTATCTATGTAGCTATTGGACAAAAAGAGTCAACAGTTGCCCAAGTTGTTGAAAAATTAAAGCAAGCAGGATCAATGGAATATACAACAGTGATTTCAGCGTCGGCAAGTGAATCAGCACCAATTCAATATATTGCTCCCTATACAGGAGTTTCAATAGCTGAAGAGTGAATGTCTAAAGGTGATGATGTTTTAATTATTTATGATGACCTATCAAAACATGCAATTGCATATAGAACTTTGTCATTACTTCTAAGAAGGCCACCAGGACGTGAAGCATACCCAGGAGATGTATTTTATTTACATTCAAGACTACTTGAAAGAGCAGCAAGAGTAAATGAAAACTTTGGAGGTGGCAGCATTACAGCCTTACCAATTGTTGAAACTCAAGCTGGTGATATATCAGCATATATTCCAACTAATGTAATTTCAATTACAGATGGTCAAATTTTTTTATCAGAACAATTATTTAACTCAGGAATTAGACCAGCTGTTGATACTGGGTTATCAGTTTCAAGAGTAGGTTCTGCTGCACAAATTAAAGCAGTTAAACAAGTTGCTGGAACTTTAAAATTAGAATTGGCTCAATATTATGAATTGCAATCATTTGCTAAATTTGGAAGTGATTTAGATGAAACAACAAAAGAAACATTAAACCATGGACAAAAAATTGTTGAACTATTAAAACAAAGACAATATAAACCAGTTGCTCAAATTGATCAAGCAATTTTATTATTATCAATTAAAGAGAGATTAATTAAATGATTGCCTTTAAGTGAAATGATTAACTTTAAAGAAGCTGTCTTTTATCATTTTGAAAATGATAAAAACGCTAAGGCCCTTAGAAAAATGCTAGATGCACAAAAAGAGTTTAGCGATAATTTATATGCATGTGTAAAATCTCAATTAATATTGGTTTTAAAAAACATTACTTCAAAATTAAAAGGTTATAAAATTGAAGACTATGGTAAAAACGAAGAATATGAAAGTTTAAATTAGTATGGCAAATTTAAGTGAACTAAAAGCAGGAATAACCTCGATAAAAGATATTGGTAAAATTACTGGAGCGATGGAATTAGTTGCAACAGCAAAATTAAAAAAAATATCTAAAAGAATGGGCAATATTCAAACCTATCTAGATGAAGTATATGATGTTTTTAACTATATTATTTCTCATTCCGAAGATTCAATCTATTTAAAGAAACCAAATCAAATATTAAATAATACTTTGTGAATTGTTATTGGCTCTAACTTAGGTTTATGCGGAGGATATAACTCAAGTATTTTTAAAGTTTGGAAACCATTAGTAAATAAAAAAACAGATAGCGTAATAGCTATTGGAACAAAAGTTGTAAATTTTTGCAAATCAAATAATATAAATATTAAAGAAGAATTTTTAGATATAGATGTTGACTTTTCAAATGAACAATCAAGAAAAATGTCAGTTAACTTATTAAACTATTTTGTGCAAAAAGAATTTGACCAAATAAAAATTGTCTATACAAAATTTATTAATAATGTTACTTTTGAACCAACAGTTTTAGATATGTTTCCAATAGAAAAAAAACTTGATGAAAATGATTTACATCAAGATTTAATTTTAGAACCAGATCCAGAAACTGTATTAACAACAAGTGTTTCGATGTATTTAAATACAATTTTATTTGGCACAATTATTGAATCGCAAGTATCAGAACATGCAAGTAGAAGAATGGCAATGGAAGCTGCAAATAAGAATGGTAAAGAGCTTTCAGAAAATTTAAGTGTTGTATTTAATAGAAAAAGACAAGAAAATATTACACAAGAAATTAGTGAAATTATTGGTGGAGCTAATGCTCAAAACGAAGATTAGAGGTAATCAGTATGACAGAAAAAATTACACAAGGTAAAGTTGTACAAGTAATGGGTCCAGTTGTTGATGTTAAATTCAAACAAGAGGATATGCCAAAACTTTATAATACAATTGAATTGAATAATAATGGAACAAAATTAGTTTTAGAAGTTGTTCAACACATTGGTGATGACTTAGTTAGAACTATTGCAATGGGTCCAACAGAAGGTTTAGTTAGAGGAATTATTGGAACTAACACTGGAGGCCCAATTAGTGTTCCAGTAGGGGACAAAGTTTTGGGAAGAATGTTTAATGTTTTAGGTGATCCAATAGATGATAAACCTCCAGTTAAAGGAGAAAGAATGCCAATTCATAGATTAGCACCAAATTATGATGAACTTGCAACTTCTGCTGAAATTTTAGAAACAGGAATTAAAGTTATTGACTTAATGATGCCCTTTGCAAAGGGAGGTAAAATTGGTCTTTTTGGTGGAGCAGGAGTTGGTAAAACAGTTCTTGTTCAGGAACTAATCAATAACGTAGCTAAAGCTCATGGAGGTATTTCTGTATTTGCAGGAGTTGGTGAAAGAACAAGAGAGGGAAATGATTTATATTTTGAAATGATAGATGCAGGAGTCATTGATAAAACTTCTTTAGTATTTGGTCAAATGAATGAACCACCAGGAGCAAGAATGAGAGTTGCTCTTACAGGTCTGACTATTGCAGAATATTTTAGAGATATTAAGAACCAAGATGTACTTTTATTTATTGACAATATTTTTAGATTTACTCAAGCTGGTTCAGAGGTTTCAGCACTTTTAGGAAGAATGCCTTCTGCTGTTGGATATCAACCAACATTGGCAACTGAAATGGGAGCACTTCAAGAAAGAATTACTTCAACTCAAAAAGGTTCAATTACATCAGTTCAAGCGGTTTATGTTCCAGCTGATGATTTAACTGATCCAGCACCAGCTACAACATTTACTCATTTAGATGCTTCAGTAGTTCTTGATAGAACTATTGCATCTTTAGGAATTTATCCAGCAATTGATCCATTGAATTCAAATTCAAGAATGTTAGATCCACAAATTGTAGGAGAAAATCATTATCAAATAGCTTTAAAAGTACAAGAAACATTACAAAAATATAAAGAATTGCAATCAATAATTGCAATTCTTGGAATGGAAGAATTATCAGAAGAAGATAAAATAGTAGTTAATAGAGCAAGAAAAATAAGAAATTTTATGTCTCAACCATTTACAGTTGGAGAAAAATTCACTGGCAGAGGTGGTAAATATGTTGCTGTAAAAGATACTGTAAGTTCATTTGAATCTATTTTAAATGGTAGTTTAGATCATATTCCTGAAATCTTATTTATGTATGCAGGTTCAGTTGAAGAAGTAATTGAAAGATTTCAAGATAAAAAGTAATGCAATTAACTAAATTGAAAATTATTACACCTGATGGTGTATACATAGATGATTTAGAAGTAGAATATGCAAATGTAAAAACTTCAGATGGACAAATAACAGTTTATGCTAATCATACATCAATAGTTTCAACACTTTTAATTGGTGATATGAAATATGAAATAGATGGAGCTAAAAAATATATTCATCTTCATAGGGGAATAATTAGAGTATCAAAAGATCAAATTAAAATATTAACTCAAAGACTTTATGAAGTTGATGAGAAGGGTCAAAGAATTAAAAAATAAAAACAGAGATTTTAAGAAAGTTCTTGAATCTCTGTTTTTATTTTTTCTCTATAGCTAACTTGTTGTTTTACTTTATCTTCTATCATTTTAGTAAAGGCCCACATTTTTTCTCTTTTTAGAAAACCCATAAATCTTATATAGTTTATTCTTAGTGGTTTAAAATTAATTCTACCTATATCAACATTTTTTAATATTTTTGCAATCTGTTTATTCATTAAAACCTTTTCCTTGCAAAGCTCAAGTTTTTTTCTTTGCTCTTCAGGAAAGTCATTTAAATTTTTATAAATATTTTCTACACAGCCATATTTAGCAACTAGCTTAGTTGCAGTATTATAGTGCATTCCTCTAACACCTTTTATATTGTCAGATTGATCTCCTAGTAAAGATTTTATATCTGGTATTTGACAAGGTTTACATCCAAATTTTTCAAATACCTCTTTTTTTGTTATTATTTCTTGTTTACATTTTTTTGATTGTTGCGAAACAACTTTTACATCGTCGCAAACTAATTGATATGTATCTTTATCGTTTGAAACTATTTCAACTTTGTATCCCAATTTAACAGCGATTCTAGATATAGTACCCATTATATCATCACCTTCATATTTAACTTTTTCATATCATGGAATATTTGCAGCTGTTAAAAAATCTCTAACCAGTTGCATTTGAGGAATTAAATCTGAAGGTGTTTCTTTTCTTGTTGCTTTATATTCGGGATATATTTCTTTTCTTCAGCATTCTTTTCCTACATCAAATGTAACCAATACAGTATGATATTCATTTGACTGTACTAATTGGAAAACATTTGCCACAAATACATAGACAGCATTAATTAAAACACCATCTCTATTTATAGCAACTTTTTTTCTTTTTAAACTTCCATAATAACCCTTGTGAAGAAGATGATAACCATCTATAATCACAACTTTTTTCTTGTCCATTGTCATTCTCCTTTAATAATACCCTTGCTTAATTTTTAAAATATTTATTTTATCTTTAATAAAATCTAATTTTTTAATTTCATCTAGTTTGAATTGTGCAGTGACTAAATCGTTAGCATATGTATAATTAACTTCTTCTGCTTTTTTTATTAAAAATAAATTAATAATTTTAATATCTGCAATTTTAAAATTGATTTCTATTTGATTTAGAAGTCTTAACTTTTTAAATTCGCTTTCCTTAATTATTTCAATTGCTGAATTAGTATAGGCTTTTTGTAATCCACCTGTTCCTAATTTTATTCCACCATAATATCTTTTAACAAATATTATAATATCAGTGACATTATTTACCTCAATTAGTTTTAGTAATGGTTCACCAGCAGTTCCGTTAGGTTCACCATCATTGTTATATCCATAATTTAATCCATCATGGCCATACTTAAAAGCATAACAATTATGAGTTGCACTCTTATCACTATGTTTTTTTATAAAATTTTCTAATTCAGTTTTATTTGTTACTTTTGAAATATAGGTAATGAATCTTGATTTCTTAGTTAAGAAGCTTCTGGTTATAATATTTTTACTGATTAATGTTTTTAAAATTATCATAACTTTACCACCAATTATTTTACTCTTATATTAAAGAAAAACAAAGTTTTTATTTAAATAATTTTAGATTATTTAAATGGAAAAAATTATATTATTTTTAAAAAAACTGGAAAAAATATTGGTTTTTTTTTTTTTTTTATATCATAAAGGTGGTTATAGAAAGTTCTATAACCATAGAAAGAAAAAAGATGAGAAAAGAAGATATTAAAGTTAATGAAGAAGAAGCTCAGTTACTTTTATCATCGCAAGAACATAAGAAAAAATTTGCAAGATGAATGCTATTTTTTTCAATTGCAATGGTAGCAACTGTAATATCAATTTTAATAAATTATCTAGTTTTTTTCCCTTGACAAAATCCTGGGAAAGTTATTTGACAAGGTGAGCAATTAATTGCTTTTATAATTTGTATATTTTTATTATTATCAGCGGTTGTATTCAGCATAATTTACTTTTGATTTACATTAAAAGTTAAGCATGATGATATAAATCAAAAAGAAAAAGCAATTTTAGCAATTGGTTTTACTGGCGGATTTACAGATACAATCGGAGTTGGCTCTTTTGGAGTTATTACTGGTTTATTAAAAGGAACAAAAGCAATTAAAGATGACACAAAACTACCTGGTACATTAAATGTAGCTTTAGGTGTTAGTGCCTTAATAGAATCAGCTTTATTTGTTGGTTCTATCCAAGTTAATATTGCAACCTTATTAATTTTAGTTATAGCAATTATTTGCGGAACTTTTGTTGGTTCGCTATTTGTATCAAAAATAAAAGATCAAACATCTATAAAAATTATTATGGGAGTAGCTTTATTTTTTGTAGCTATATTAATGATTTTAACTCACCCACAAGTGAATGTAATTAGCACATCAAATATTGGTGATAAAACATCTCTAATGGATAAACCGTGAAGAATTATTGTTGGAACAATTGTATTTTTCTTTTTAGGAATGATCCAATCATTTGGAATTGGTTTATATGCACCAGCAATGGCTACACTTTCATTTTTAGGATTACAACAAGAAGTAGTATTTCCAATAATGGCTTGTGGTTCAGCATTATGTATGTTACCAGCAGCACATACTTTTATAAAAAGAAAAAAATATTTACAGCAAACATCCAATCTTATTATGATATCTGCAATTTTTGGAGTCGTCTGTTCATTTCTACTAATCTTTGTAGGACTGCAAATGGGAGCAGGAATGGATAAAAGAACTTTTGATATAGTTCTTAAATGATTAGCAATAGCTGTTATATTTTATGTCTCAATATCTATGTTAGTTGAATTTTATTTAATTAAAAAAAGACAAAAAATAAATAAAGGAGAATAGAATGGATTTATATAATCGTTTAGAAAAAGAATTAAAAATTAGAAAAGAAGATAAACTTTATAACATTATCAAAATATTAGAGGGTGCTCAAAGCGATATTGTCAAAATTAATAATAAGGATTTTTTGAATATGTGTTCAAATAATTATTTAGGTTTTGCAAATGACCCGATTACTGTGAAAGCTATTAAAGAGGCAGTTGATAAATATGGGGTAGGTCCTGGAGCAGTAAGATCAATTTCTGGTAGTTATTCTGTTCATAGTGAATTTGAAAGAGTTTTAGCTGATTTTAAGAAATCAGAAGATGCTTTAGTTGTTCAAAGTGGTTTTCAAGCCAATACAGGTTTAATACCCACAATTACAACAGAAGAGGACTTGATTATTTCTGATGAATTAAATCATGCTTCAATCATTGATGGTATTCGTTTATCAAAAGCAAAAAGAGCAGTTTATAAACACTGTGATATGGAAGATTTAGAAAAAATATTAAAAGAAAATTCTAATAAAGTAAATGGAAACATTTTTATTATTACAGATGGTGTATTTTCAATGGACGGTGATATTGCACCATTAGATAAAATTAGTGTTTTGGCAAAAAAATATAATGCTTATAGTATTGTTGATGATGCACATGGTGAAGGAGTATTAGGACCAAATGGTCAAGGCTCAATTGCTCACTTTGGTCTTGAAGGAAAAATTGATATTGAAGTTGGAACATTATCAAAAGCATATGGATTAGTTGGTGGTTTCATTTGTGGTAAATCAGTACTAATTGAATATCTAAAACAAAAATCAAGAGTCTTTTTATTTTCATCATCATTACAAACAGGGATTTGCTATGCTGGGATAAAAATTGTAAAGGAAATGCAAAAGTCAAATGAAAGAATTAAAAAACTTTGAGAAAACACTAAGCATATTCAAAATAAATTTATTGAAAATGGTTATTCAATTGGTACTACAAAAACTCCAATAACACCATTTATGGTTGGAGAAGAGGCAATAGCAACAGAATTAACTAAAATATTATTTGAAAAACAAATTTTAGTTTCTCCAATTATTTATCCAACAGTTGCAAAAGGAAAAGCAAGAATAAGATTAATGATTTCTTCTTTACATTCAAAAGAAGAATTAGATAAAGTATACAAAATTATTACAGAAGAGTTTGAAAAAATTAAAACAAAAGGAGATAAATAGATATGAAAAAAGTTTTAATTACAGGAGCTTTAGGACAGATAGGTTCAGAATTAGTTTCACGTTTAAGAAAAGATTTAGGAATAGATAATGTTATAGCAACAGATATAAGAAAACTTGATGATAATTTTATTTGTGATGAAGGTATTTTTGAAAAATTAGATGTAACTGATTATAATTCATTTTTAAAGTTAGCCAAAGATAATAAAGTAGATACAATTGTTCATTTGGCTGCCTTACTTTCTGCAACTGCAGAAAAAAATCCCAAATTCGCTTGAGATTTAAATATGACTGGTTTAATGAATGCTTTAGAAATAGCAAAAGAATTAAAAACTAAATTCTTTGCTCCTTCTTCAATAGCTGCATATGGACCAGATGCACAACCAGATAATACTCCACAAGATACTGTTATGAACCCTACAACAATGTATGGTGTGACAAAAGTTGCAGGAGAATTATTAGAAAATTATTATAATAGAAAATATAATGTTGATTCAAGATCAGTAAGATTTCCAGGTTTAATTTCATATAAAGTAGAACCAGGTGGAGGAACTACTGATTATGCTGTAGATATTTATTATCAAGCTTTATTAACTGGTAAATACGAGTGTTATATTGATAAAGGTACAAAAATGGATATGATGTATATGGATGATGCAATTGATGCGATTGTTAAATTGATGAATGCAGATGAAAAAAGATTAGTTCATAGAAACTCATTTAATATAACTGCAATGTCTTTTGCACCAGAAGAAATTTTTGAATCAATTAAAAAATATATTCCAAATTTCAAAATGGAGTATAAAGTAGATCCTGTTCGTCAAAAAATAGCAGAATCTTGACCGAATAGTATTGATGATAGTTGTGCAAGAAAAGAATGAGATTTTAATCCTAAATTTGATTTAGACTCAATGACAAAAGAGATGTTAGAAAAATTAGAGCAAAAATTAAAAGCAGAAGGAAAAATTTAATATTAAAAACTCGAAACCTTGATAGTATATCAAGGTTTTTATTAGTATAATTATCTTGTTAAATAATTATCATATAAAAGAATATAGACAATAATGTCTCAACGATTTAAAAATTAAATTCTTTTATTTTTTGTTTATAACTTTCTATTTGACGATAATAATTGTATAATCATAGAGATTTTTGACTTAGCAAAAAAAGGAGTAGTTTTTAATGGCAAGAGATAAATCAATAGTTAAGAAGCATGGTAAAATAGCAGATGAAATTATTTCACTAGAAGCTGATTATGAGAAATTAAGTGAAGCTGATTTATTAAATAAAACACAAGAATTTAAAGAAAGATTAGCTAATGGTGAAACTTTAGACGATCTTTTAGTTGAAGCTTTTGCAGTAGTTAGAGAAGTTGCATTTAGAGTTTTAAAACTAAAAGCTTATAAAGTTCAATTAATTGGGGCAATAATTTTACACCAAGGAGATATTGCTGAGATGAGAACCGGGGAAGGTAAAACTTTAACTGGTCTTTTTCCTGCTTATTTAAATGCATTATCTGGACAAGGAGTTCACGTTGTTACTGTTAATGAATATTTATCACGAAGAGATAGTGAAATTAACGGTCAAGTTTATGACATGCTAGGGATTAGTGTTGGACTAAATGGTAGGGATCTTTCAAAAGAACAAAAGAGAAATGCTTATGCAAAAGATATAACTTATACAACTAACTCAGAATTAGGTTTTGATTATTTAAGAGATAATATGGTTTATCGTCTAGACCAAAAAGTTCAAAGAAAACTTAATTTTGCAATTATTGATGAGGCTGACTCAATACTTATTGATGAGGCAAGAACTCCATTAATTATTTCTGGTGGAAGTCAAAATAGAATTAATTTATATAAAGCAGCAGATGCTTTTTCTAAATCATTAGATGAAAAAACAGATATTGAAATTGATTTAGAATCAAAACAAGTTTATTTAATTGAACCAGGAATTCAAAAAGCACATAAATTCTTTAGTATTGATAACTTGTTTGATTTTAGAAACACTGAAGTATTTCACTTAATTATGAATGCTTTAAAAGCAATGTTTACTTTTAAAAAAGAAGTTGAATATACTGTTCAGGGTAATGAGATTATTTTAATTGATCAATTTACAGGAAGAACAATGCCAGGTAGAGCATATAGTGATGGTTTACAACAAGCTTTACAAGCAAAAGAAGATGTTGAAATTGAAGAAGAAACAACAACACTAGCAACAATAACTTATCAAAATTTTTATAGACTTTATAATAAACTTTCAGGAATGACAGGAACTGCAAAAACTGAAGAGGAAGAATTTTTAAAAATATATAATACAAGAGTTATTGTTTGTCCAACAAATAAACCAATTATCAGAGTTGACGAACCAGACTTAACTTTTGGAACAATCAATGCCAAATTAAAACATTTAGTAAAAGATTTGGAAGAAGTAAAAAATGCTGGAAGACCAATCCTTATTGGAACAACTTCAGTTGACTCTTCTGAACAAGTTTCTCATTATTTAGAAAAAGCTGGTTTAAAATTTGAAATGATTAATGCCAAAAATCACCATAGAGAAGCTGAAATAGTTGAAAAAGCTGGACAAGTAGGTTCAATAACATTAGCTACTAATATGGCTGGTCGTGGAACAGACATCAAGCTTTCAGAAGAAGCTAAGAAAAATGGTGGTCTATTTGTTATGGGTATTGAACGTAACGAAGCTAGACGTATCGATAATCAATTAAGGGGTAGAGCTGGTAGACAAGGTGACCCAGGAAGTTCAAGATTTTATATTTCAATGGAAGATGAATTAATGATTCGTTTTTCAGCTCCAAAATTAAGACAAATGTTTTTAAAATTAGGAGACGACCATATTAAATCAAGATTGTTTACAAGAGCAATTACAAATGCTCAAAAAAAACTTGAAGGATTGAATTTTGATCAACGTAAAAATGTTTTAGATTATGACAATATTCTTTCACAACAACGTGAAGCAATATACTCTCAAAGAGATTCAATTTTAGAACAAGAAACTTTAAAAGGAGTTATTGCAAGATTTCAATACACAATTGCATATGAAATTGTTGAAAGAAATTCAGAGCTTGTTAGAGGTGAAAGAACAATTAATATCCCTTCTTTAATAAAAGAAATTGATTCAAGGTTTGTTATTGAAGGTTCATTAACTGAAAATGATTTTAGTGGATTAGAAAAAGGTCAAATAGCTAAAAAGATATCTGAAAATATGATGGAATTATATTTGAGTAAAACAAGTTCAGTACCTCAGGAAGTTATAAGCGAAATGGAAAGAAGAACTATTCTTCAATCATTAGATTATCACTGACAAAAACACATTAATATAAATCAAAAATTAAGAAGTGGAATTTACTTACAACAATATGCACAAAATAACCCATTACATGAGTATGTTGAAGAATCAGCTAGATTATTTAATAAAATGAAAATAATGATTGCAGAAGAAACAATAATTAAACTTTATGGGTCATTTGTTAGAGAAGTTAGTCAAGAAGGAAAAAATCTTGAATTTAGAAATGACGAACCAAAAACTATTAATATAAGTGATAAAGATATCGATCAAATTTTAGAAGAATGAAAAATTCCTAAAGAAAAATTTGCAAGAAAAACTGTTGAAGATAGATTTAAAGAACTTAAAAAAGAGTTAAAAGGTAAAAAAGATGAGTTAGAAAAAGTTAAATTTCAGTATGCTATTCTTGAAGGTTTAATGAAAAAACTTGATGAAGTTTTTGCACAACAACAAAAAACTACTGAGGTTCCTTTCGAAGAAGTTGAAAGAATGATGACTAAGTTTAAATTGAAGAAAACTTTCACTGCAAAAGACGTCAAAACTAGTTATGAGAAATTAATTAAAAAAGAAACTGATGAAAAAGAAAAAACTAAACTTTTAATTGAAACTCAGATATTAACTGCTTTAGCTGCAGAGTTAGAAAAAAGACAAAAAGAATTTAAAATTGTTGACGAAAAAGGTAAAGTTAAAAAAACATTTAAGACTAATCCCGATGGTTCAATATCAGAAGATGATATTGAAGATACAGAACAAGTTCAAACAAAAACAAAAATTGGTTAAAATATTTTTTTCTATTTTTTACAACAAGACAAAAGTCTTGTTTTTTTTATTAAACTATGTAAAATATTGCTAGGCAAGATTATTTCTAGGGGCCAAACTCTAGATTTTTTATGTCCTATTAAAGAGGTAATAAAATGGAAAGTACAAATCAAAAATTCAGTCTAGTTACTGAATATAAACCTGATGGAGATCAGCCAAAAGCAATTGAAAAATTAATTCATGGGTTAAAAAATAATGTTAAACATCAAGTTTTAATGGGAGCAACTGGAACGGGTAAAACATTTACAATGGCAAATGTTATTCAAGAGATGAATAAGCCAACTCTTGTTTTAGCACACAATAAGACATTAGCAATGCAATTGTATATTGAGTTAAAAGAGTTATTTCCAAATAATAGAGTAGAATACTATGTTTCAAATTTTGACTTTTATCAACCAGAAGCATATATTCCATCGAGAGACTTATATATAGATAAAGATGCAAAGAGAAATAATGATTTAGAAATGATGAGATTGAGCTCAATGAATGCATTAATGATTAGAAGAGATACAATAGTAGTTGCATCTGTTGCATGTATTTATGCAACTCAAGATCCAAAAGAGTATGGAGATGTTTTCTTTGAATTAGAAGTAGGTCAACTTTTATCTAAAAAAGAGTTATTAACTTTTTTAGTGCAAACAGGTTATACACGTGATGAAACTGATTTATCTATGGGTTATTTTAGTGCAAAAGGTGATGTTATAAGAATTGCTCCAAGTTGAACTGATAAATATCATATTAGAATTTCAATGTTTGGTGATGAAATTGAAGCAATTGAAATGATTGATGTTTTAAATAATACAGTTTTAGAAAAAATTAGAATGTTTACTGTTTATCCAGCTGCAGCTTATGTAACTAATTTTGATAAAATGAAATTAGTTGTAGAAAATATTGGTAAAGAATTAAACCAAAGAGTTCAATGATTTCAAGACCAAAAAAAATTTATTGAAGCTGATAGATTAATGAAAAGAACTAAATACGATATGGAAACTATGAGTGAGTTTGGAATATGTAGTGGGATAGAAAATTATTCACCACATTTAGATTTTAGATCACCAGGTACACCTCCATTTACTTTAATTGATTATTTTGGAGATGATTTTTTAACTATCATTGACGAATCTCATATGATGATTCCTCAATTAAATGCTATGTATAATACTGACAGAAGTAGAAAAGAAACTCTAGTTGAGCACGGTTTTAGATTGCCAAGTGCTATTGATAATCGACCATTAAAATTTGAAGAGTTTGCAGGAAAATTAAAAAATGTAATTTATACATCTGCAACGCCAGGACCTTATGAACTTGATTTAGTAGATAATGATGTAATAGAACAAATCATTAGACCAACAGGTTTAGTAGATCCACAAATTGAAATTCGCTCAACAGTTAATCAAATGAATGACATTGTTGATGAAATAAATAAAGTTGTTGCAAAAAAACAAAAAGTTTTTATTACAGCAATTACTATTAGAATTTCAGAAGATATTACAACTTACTTACAATCAAGAAATTTAAAAGTTGCCTATTTACACTCAGAATTAAAGACTTTGGAAAGAAATCAGGTTTTAACTGATTTAAGAAAAGGAGTTTATGATGTTATTGTTGGAGTTAACTTATTGAGAGAGGGATTAGATATTCCCGAAGTTAGTTTAGTTTGTATCCTTGATGCAGATAAGCAAGGTTTTTTAAGAAATACAAGAAGTTTAATTCAAACAATAGGAAGAGCTGCAAGAAACTCAGAAGGACGTGTAATTTTCTATGCTGATTCAACTTCTCCAGCAATGAAAGAAGCTATTGAAGAAACAGATAGAAGAAGAAATATTCAACAAGAGTATAATAAACTTCATGGAATTACTCCAACAACTATTATCAAAAAAATTACAGATATTATTTCTGATTCAAATATTAGAAATAAAGTTGATGAATTAAAGAAACTAAAGAAAAAAGAAAAAGAAAAGAAAAAAGAAGATTTAATTTCTGACTTAAGAAAACAAATGTTAACTGCTGCAAAAGAACAAAATTATGAAAAGGCAGCTGAACTTAGAGATCTTATTTTAGAGTTACAAGCAGAAGGATAGAGGTTATCATTATGAATAAAAAAATAATTATCAAAGGAGCAAGAGAACATAACTTGAAAAATATTGACATTGAAATTCCAAAAGAGAAGCTTGTAGTATTTACAGGACTTTCTGGAAGTGGGAAATCTTCATTAGCTTTTAATACTATTTATGCTGAAGGTGAAAGGAGATATATTGAATCGCTTTCTTCTTTTTCAAGACAGTTTTTAAAGTCAGTTGAAAAACCAGATGTTGATGAAATAGAAGGTTTAAGTCCAGCAATTTCAATAGATCAAAAAACAACAAGTCATAATCCAAGATCAACTGTTGGAACAACAACTGAAATCCATGACCATCTTAGATTACTATTTGCAAATATTGGAACTCCTTTTTGTGTAAATGGACATGGTCCAATTAAAACTTCTTCTCTTAAAGAAATAATAGAAACTTTAAAAAAGGAAACAAAAGAAGATGATCAAATTTTTATTTTAGCACCTGTTGTTAGAGATAAAAAAGGAACTCATAAAGATCTTTTTATAAAATTAAAAAGAGAAAATTTTTTAAGAGTACAAATAAATGGAGAAGTTAGAAATCTTGAAGAAGATATTCAATTAGAACAAAATAAAAGACATAACATTGATATCGTTGTAGATAGATTAATTTTTAAAGCAGGAGATGAAGAGTTACAGTCAAGAATTTATTCAGCTATTGAAGTAGGTTTGGGTTATTCAAATGGTTTAATAAAAATTTATTATCCAAAAAGAAATAATGAAACTAAATTATTTTCAACTAAGTATTCTTGTAGTGAGTGTGGATTTTCAATTCCCAATTTAGAAGCAAACTTATTTTCTTTTAATAAAAAAAATGGAGCTTGTGAAACTTGTTCTGGTCTAGGAGTTAATTTAGAAGCTGATCCAGGTTTAATAATTCCTGACTCATCACTTTCAATTCGCGAAGGTGGTATTTTATATTACAAAAATATTGTTGATTCAACAAATATTGAATGACAAAAATTTAAATTACTATGTGATTATTATTTAATTGATATAAATTCTCAAATAAATAAGTTAAGTGAAAAACAAATTAATGTTATTTTATATGGAAGTGATGAACCAATTGAAACTAAAATAACAACAGTTAGTGGAAATACATTAAGAGCATTTGATTATATTGAGGGAATAGCAAATATAATTGAAAGAAAATATATTGAAACCAAATCAGAGGACAATAGAAAATATTATGGCAAATATATGATGTCAAAGGTTTGTAAAACTTGCAAAGGTAAAAGATTAAATGATATTGCTTTAAGTGTAAAAATTAATGATCTTTCAATTGCAGATTTTGTAGAACTAACTATTGAAGAGGAATTAACTTTTTTATTAAATTTAAATTTGACTGAGCAACAAGCCAAAATTGCAAGTTTAGTTTTAAATCAACTAGTTTCAAGAATAAGTTTTTTAAATGAGGTAGGGTTAAATTATTTAACTCTTTCAAGAAGTGCAACAACTTTATCTGGAGGAGAAGCACAAAGAATTAGATTGGCAAAGCAACTTGGTTCAAAATTATCAGGAGTTCTTTATGTTCTTGATGAACCGTCAATTGGTTTACATCAAAGAGATAATGATAAATTAATAACTACTCTAAAAAAATTAAGAGATTTAGGAAATACATTAATTGTCGTAGAACATGATGAAGATACAATGAAGGCATCAGATTGAATTGTTGATATAGGGCCTGGAGCTGGAATTGAGGGTGGAAATATTACAGCTCAAGGTACATATGAAGATATTTGTAAAAATCCAAATTCATTAACAGGAAAATATTTATCAAAACAATTATCAATACCTACACCAAAAAAACGTAGGGGTGGGAATGGTTTAAAAATTGAAATTAAGGGTGCAACTGAAAATAATTTAAAAAACATCGATGTAACTCTACCATTAGGTAAATTTATTTCTGTTACTGGGGTTAGTGGTAGTGGTAAATCAACTTTAGTTGAAGAAGTTATTTATAAAGGATTAAAAAAAGAATTAAATAAAGAGTTAATTCGTCCTGGTAAGTATAAATCAATTAAGGGATGAGAAAATATTGACAAAATTATTTATGTATCTCAAGATCCAATTGGAAAAACACCAAGATCTAATCCTGCAACTTACACATCTGTTTTTGATGATATTAGAGATCTTTATACAGAAATTCCAGAATCAAAAATTAGAGGTTATAAAAAAGGAAGATTTAGTTTTAATGTTCCTGGTGGAAGATGTGACTCTTGTTGAGGAGATGGAGTTGTTCGTGTTGACATGCAATTTCTTGGATATGTTGAAGTGGTTTGTGAAATATGTGATGGTAAAAGATATAATGAAGAAACTCTTCAAATAAAATATAGGGGAAAAAATATTTGAAACGTTTTAAATATGACTGTTCAAGAAGCTCATGATTTTTTTGAAAATATTCCTAAGATTAGAGAAAAATTAGAAACAATATTAGCTGTTGGTCTTGGTTATATAAAATTAGGTCAAAATGCTACAACTCTTTCTGGGGGAGAAGCACAAAGAGTTAAACTTTCAACTTTCTTATTAAAAAGACAAACAGGTAAAACATTATTTTTATTAGATGAACCTACAACAGGATTACATATTGATGATGTAAAAAGATTAATAAGTGTCTTAAATATTTTAGTTGATCAAGGAAACACAGTTTTAACAATTGAACATAATCTTGATTTTATAAAAGTTTCAGATTATGTAATTGATTTAGGTCCTGAAGGTGGAAGTGGAGGAGGAACAATTCTTGCTACTGGTACACCAGAACAAATAATTGAAAACAAAGAAAGCTTTACAGCAAAATATTTAAAGGAGTATTTAAATGATTAGTGTTGAGGAAAATTTAATACCTTCTGAAATAATTTTTAAAAAAAGTTATAATTTAAAAAAATTATTAGAAGATCTTGGAAATCCACAAAATAGTTTTAAAGTTATTAATGTAGTAGGAACAAATGGTAAAGGTTCTACTTCACAATTTATTTTTAGTGGTTTAAAAACTAAATTTAAAAAGGTTGGTTTATTCATCTCTCCAGCATTTTTAAATCAAAATGAAAGAATTCAATATAACTCAAAAATGATTTCAGATGAAGATTTAAAAAGAATACTTTCAAAAAATGAAAAATTAATTAAAAAATATGAGTTAACTTTTTTTGAAATTTGAACTTTTATTGCAATTTTATATTTTCACGAATTACAAATTGATATTGCTGTTATCGAAGCAGGAATTGGGGGTTTAAAGGATTCAACAAATGTCTTTGAAAAACAATTGGCAGTTTGTGTAACTTCTCTTGGTTTAGATCATCAAGAAATTTTAGGTGAAACAATTGAGGAGATTATTTATCAGAAATTAAACATTGCAAAAGAGAATGTCAAAATATTTTTAAGTGCAGATAATATAAAATATAAAAAAATAATAAAAACAATTAATGATAATCCAAAGGTCTTTACAAAAAAATTTATTGACCCAGTTTATTTTCAAAGTTTTAATAAAGGTTTAGCAAAAGCCGTATTAAATTATTTAGGAATTGCAGTTGATTCTTTTAATGAGGCCCCTTTGGGAAGATATAGCTTGTTAAGAAGTGACCCAATTTTTATTATTGATGGTTGTCATAATCATAATGGAGCTTTAAAACTTTCTAAGCAAATAAAGGATATTGAAGATTTAATAATTTTATTTGGAGCAAGCGAGGGTAAAAATTATAAGAGAATATTAAATGTTTTTAGAAAAAGGAAAAAAAATATTTTCTTAACAGAATTTGATCATAAGAAATCTTGAAAAATAAATCAACAGGAATTTGCTAATTATACAATTATTAATAATTGAAAAAATTTTCTTACAGAAAATAAAAATAAAAATATATTAGTATGTGGAAGTTTGTATTTTATTCCATTAGTATATAAATGAATGGAGAAGAAATAACATGAATTTATATCTATATACAAATATTGCAGCTATATTTCTTATTCTAGGAATTCTTTTATGTGCTCTAGCTTTAGAGAATTTTACTTTTAAAAAAATTAGTTTAAAGCATCTAACAGTAATTTCATTATTTGCAGCTTGTAGTGCAGTATTAACTGGATTTACTTATAAACTTCCTCCAATTATTGGAAATACTCATATTGCTTTAGGTGACTGAATTATCTTTTTATTAGGTCTTTTATTTGGTCCTTTATGTGGAATCATTTCTGCTATTTGTACAGATACTTTAATGGCAATTGTTATGCCAAGTAGTTATGGTTATCATGCAGGTTATATGTTTGGTAAATGTGTTTTAGCTTTTTTTGGATCACTTGTTTTTTTAACAAGAGCACAAAATAGAATTCTTTTAAAAATTATTATTTTATATTCAATTGCATATATTTTTCAAAGTTTAATATTAAATCAAATTTGAATGATGTCTTGAAAAGGAGACGCAGCGTGAGTTGATTTTGTGGCGAAGTTAATTAAATTGCCAATAATTTTACCAATTTATATATCCTTTACATATTCAACATTTTTACCTATAAGAAAGCTGCTAAAAAATTGAAATACTGAGTTTGTATGATGTTTTAAAACAGAGTATTTATTAAAAAATCTAGATTATTAAATCTAGATTTTTTAATTAATTTATTAGATATAATTACTATTGAGGTAAAAAAAATGAGTAAACTTTATGCAAAAAAAATAATTGATGAATTTAAACTAGAAGTTGTTTCAGGTCAAGATAAAATAGAAAATAAAATTGATGTTTATGGAATAAATAGAGCTGGCTTGGAATTAACTGGTTACTTTGAAAGTGGAGAAAAATCTCATAGAATAATTGTAATGTCTACAAAAGAATATTTGTACATTATGAATTTTGAAGAAAAAGAAAGACGATTAAGATATCAAAAACTCTTTTCAAGAAATATTCCAATGATAATTCTTACAGATAAGTTTGAAGATAAATTAGCAATAACTGTTGCAAAAGAAAGTAACTCATTGCTTGTGAGAACTAGAACAGAATCAACTAGTGATTTTACTCAAAATGTTCTTGAATTTATGGATGATTATTTTGCACCTCTAATTGAAGTGCACGCTTCATGTGTAAATATTTTTGGTAAAGGTGTTTTATTAATTGGTGAATCTGGAATTGGTAAGTCTGAGATTACTTTAGACTTAGTTAAAACAAATCATTTATTTGTTGGTGATGATAGAATTGTTATTACTAAAAAATCAAATGAATTATATGGCAAAAGTCATGAAATACTGAAAAATTTAGTTGAAGTTAGAGGAATTGGAATAGTTGACGTTTCTCAAACTAATGGTTATCAAGTTATATTAGAAAAAACTAAAATTGATCTTGTTATTGAATTAACACAATTTAAGAAAAATGGTATCGATGATTCAGAAAGATTAGGAACTTCTTTTGCAACATATGAAATATTAGGAGCTTCAGTTCCTTATATTAAAATACCTGTGTCTTCAGGAAGAAATATCCCAAACATAATTGAAGCTGCAGTTGCTAAATTAAAAATTAAGCAAAGTGGGCTTTATAAAGATGAAACTCAAATTTTAAGTGAAAGAGCAATTAAATTTAATAATGATTAATTTTTTATCTGATGTTATTTGAGAAAATGGAGAAAAGATTCCATATGAATCTGATCCACTATCATTTTTATATTCTCTTTTAGTTGTAACTGGAGTTCTCACTGTAATATTTGTATCAGCTTTTAAATTATATAAAAGAGGTATTCCACTTAAAGATTTTATGAATGGTATATATATATCATTGCCTGTTGGAATAATTGGGGCAAGTATTTTTGGAAAGTTAGGGTCATCAGGGGATCAATGAAAACTTTATATGTTAGTTTTCTTTTGAGAACCGGGAATGAGTTTTTTTGGTTCAATGCTTTGTGGAGGCACTGCTGCATTTTTGTGATTATGACATAAAAGTAGACAAAGCAGAATTTCGATTTATGTTTATGCAGATTGTATTGTTCCCAATATTTTATTAGGTCAATCAATTGGAAGATGAGGAAACTTATTTAATCACGAAATATTAGGTAGAGAAGTCCATGATTTAAATAAAATAAATTGATTGCCAAATTTTATTTGACATAGATTGTTTTATTTTAAAGACTTAAGTGCATCTTCAGAATTAGATACACTTCAATTTCGTGAACCCTTATTTTTATATGAATCATTTGCAACTTTATTTCTTTGACTTTTAATTACTTTTGTTTTTGCAAACTTATGAAAAATCATAAGTAAAAAACCTTGAAAAATAGACCCAGAGAATTTCCCATGTAAAGCAAATAAAACTTTTAAATCTATTTCCGAAGAAAATTTAAAAATCTATAATACTCAAACAACAATTGAATATTTGAAGGATAAAGAAGGTAAGCTATATTTGTCAAATTCTTGAGTTTGAAAAAAGGCGTATACATTATATGAACCTTCAAAAGATTTAACTCAAAAGGCTCAATTTAAAATAGATCAAAGAAAGACATTAGCAATAAAAGCACAAGAAAAATATGTAGCTTTAATTAGAAAAAATAATGAAGAAATACAAAAACAAAAAAGTAAGTTAGAAAAAAGTAAAATAACAAAGCAAGAATTTAATAATTATAGAATTCAATTAAAAAAAGATAGTAGATCAGAATTAAAAAAATTGAAATTTGAAAAAAATAGATTTATTAGTTTTTTAAAAAGTGATTCCAAAGAACTTTATGAAATAAATAATCCTAATAGTTATAAAATTATTCACAGTGGAGTATTGGCAGGAATATACATAGTAGGTTATACTATGATAAGAGTTATTCTTGATCAATTAAGAAACCCATATGAATTAACTGTTAAAAACAATGTTGTTCTAAATTCCTTATTTTTAACAGGATTTTTGATACTTGGGTTATCTATAATTATATTTGCACAGTTTATTGCTCCAAAAAAATGAAGGGAAGAAGGTTGATTATATGAAAAATCATATTAATGTTGATTATGACTTAATAATTGCAGGTGCTGGTCCTGCTGGTTTAAGTGCTGCAATATATGCAGGGAGAGCTGGATTAAATGTTTTAGTTTTAGAAAAAGAAGCTCCTGGTGGTAAAGTTATTAAAACTGGAGAAATTGAAAATTATCCAGGTTTTACAAATATTCAAGGACCAGATTTAGCAATGCATTTCTTTGAACAAGCAACTGCAATGGGTGCTAACTTTGAATTTTCAGGTTTAAAAGATTTTGAAAAAAAAGAAGTTTTTAGTGTAATTCTTGAAAATGGAAAAATCTTAAAATCTAAGGCATTAATTATTGCAACTGGTACAAAAGAAAATTTATTAGGAGTTCCAGGAGAGATTGAACTTTATGGAAAAGGAGTTTCATATTGTGCTGTTTGTGATGGAAGTTTTTATAAAGAAATGCCTGTTGCAGTTGTTGGTGGAGGTTATAGCGCAATTGAAGAATCTATATTTTTAACAAGATTTGTTTCAAAAGTTTATCTTATACATAGAAGTAAAAAATTTAGAGTTGATAATAAGACATTAGAGAAAGCTAAATCTAATGAAAAGATAGTATTTATTTTGGACTCTATTGTTGAAAGTATACAAGGTAGTGAAAAAGTATCTTCAATTAAAATAAAAAATACTATTGAAAATAAGGTATTAGAAATTGAAGTCAATGCTATTTTTCCATTTATTGGACATTATCCAGTAACAAACTTTGTGAAGCAAATTCAGATATTAAATGAAGAAAAGCACGTTGTTGGAGATGAAAGAATGAAAACTAAAATTGAAGGCTTATTCGTGGCTGGAGATGTAAGAAATACACCCTTTAGACAAATTGCAACAGCCACATCTGATGGGGCAATTGCTGGTCAAAACGCTGTAAATTATATTGAAAATCTTGATTAATTATCAAGGTTTTTTATTAATTGCTATGTTAAAATAATCAAAGTTATAAAAGGTGTTGATAAAATGTTATATGGATGAATACAAAAAGACAACTGAAAAGAAGCAACACAATGATGAACTGTAAGAGATGATTATGGTTTTATTCATGTTTATGCTTTAACTATGACTTTAGGAGTAATTTTTGCTGTGGGAATTTCAGCTATAAAACTCTATAGAAGAGGCGTATCATTGACTGAACTTTGAATTGGAGCAGCAATTATAGTACCTGTTTCTTTATTAGGAGCTAGTTTTTTTGGTAAATTAAATGCTGGAGGTTATGGGAAAAATAATAGTGGTTTCTTTGGATTATTTGCATTTTGAAATGGTGGAATGGCAATTCACGGGGGAGTTTATATTGGTACTTTAGCTGGATTGATAATATTTTATTTTTTAGGTAGAAGAACTAAAGTTTCATTATGAGTCTACGCCGATTGTATAATTCCAAATATTCTTGTTGGTCAAGGAATTGGTAGATGAGGAAATTTCTTTAATCACGAAATATTTGGTAAACCTGTTGCACTATGGAATAATGGAGATTCAACAGCTTTAAATTGATTACCCTATTTTATAAGAAGAAATATGGTTTGAACTTATGATGGAGATAATGGAGAGACCTTAAATGGATTAGTTCTTGAAAAAGGTGAGAACTATCTTATGTCACCAATATTTTTATATGAATCAATGAGTTTAATTGCAGCTTGATTAATAATAACTTTTGTAATTCCCAATATTGGTAAGTGATGTAGTAAAAAGCCTTGAAAAGTAAACCCAGAAGGTTCATTTGAAGGACTTTCTAAATTTAATATTTGAAAAAAAGAAGTTTATGCAAATCATCATAAAAAAGAAATCGAATTATATAAAAAAGAAATAGTAAAAATAGATGATAAAAATTACATTAAAAGAAAATGAAAACAAGGAAGACTTTTATCCAAATGTAATAACCCTGAAAAATATGTGCTTATTAGATCGGGGGTGCAAGCAGGATCATATTTCTTTGTATGAAACTTAGTAAGACTTATCTTAGAAATAGGAAGACCAGATGATCATTTATTCCTAATGTATCAAAGAACTTTATCTTTAACCATAATCGCTTTGTCAATGTTCTTTGGTTTATTAGTCGCATTAATGGCTCAATTTGTTTTTCCATATCTATTTAGAGCAACTGGTTTTATATACGAACAAGAATATTTCTACTTAGACCATGAAAATAATAAGGAGTTTAAAAAGGAAATACAAACAAAAAAAATAGAGAAAAACAAGATCAAAGAAGAAAAAGCAAGACAAAAATTAAAAGAAAAATTAGAAAAAAAATAGGAGGGTAACTATGTCTTTTGCAATGGAAGTTAAAGAAGAAATTTTGAATCACACTTTTACAAATGAGCAAAAGATTATGCTACTCTCTGGTTTTATAAAATACAATGGTGAGATTATATATACAAATAGCGGAGTTGCTTTAAAACTTACAAGTAATAGTAACAATGTTATTAGAAATATATTTTCAATTTTGAAAACTGTATATAACGGTAAAATTGAAATATCAATTATACAAATTAAAAAACTTAGAAACAATAAGACTTATCAACTAATGTTAACTGAAAATGTTATTGATTTTTTAACAACGAATAATATATTTCAGCCAGCTTTAGCAAATAAAATTATTGAAATTAATTTGGAAAAATATATTAAAAAAACTTGAGAGGGATTAACACGAGCCTATATTTCTGGAATATTCATAGCTATTGGAAGTGTTAATTCTCCTGAAACTACAAATTATCATTTAGAGTTACAATTTAAAGAAAATGAATCAGCTCAATATATCACAAAAGTTTTAAAAAAATATCACTTTAATTTTAAAACTACAATGAAAAGAAATAAAATAGTTTGCTATATTAAAAAATCTATTGCTGTTTCTGACTTTCTAAAATTTATGGATGCATCAATTTCTGTTATGAAATTTGAAAATACCAGAATTAATAGAGATGTTAGCAATAATATAAATAGAATGATAAATATAGATATCTATAATCAGCAAAAATCGTCAGAAACTGGTCTTAAACAAATACGAGAAATTAATAAAATTATGAAAAATAATCTTATTTCAGAATTATCGCCTAAAGCCCAGTTGCTTTCACAAATAAGATTAGAGAATCCAGACGCATCATTTTCAGAATTAGAAATTCTAATGAACGATAGAAATGTATCAATAACGAAATCTGGAATAAGCAATTTATTTAGAATAATAAGTAAATTGGCAAATACAATTGGAGAATAAATATGGAAAAAAACATTATAAGAACATTTAGTAAGAACATGAAACGACTAAGGGTAGATGCAAAATTAACACAAGAAGAATTAAGCTTCTCATCAGAGCTACACAGAAACTATATTTCAGATACTGAAAGAGGTAAAAGAAATATATCGCTAAAGTCTGTTGAAAAAATAGCTAAAGCACTAAATGTAGAGCCAATTGAATTTTTTAGGGACATTGATTAGTATTAAAAAAAACAGAACTTAAGTTCTGTTTTTTTTAATAAATAACTACTTTTGTCAATTTATCAAATTTTGGATTATCTTTTATATTTTTATAACCATCATAAAAAATATAAGATTTAAAACCCTTAATTCTTAGACTTTTATAAATAGATAGATGACTTCTTGAGTCCTCATCAATTATAAGAATTTTATTTTTTTTATCCAATACTTTAAAATATTTTAAATTAAAAATTAGTATTGGAATATTAATTGAACCTTTAAGGTGATTTTCATTAAATGAAACGTTATTTCTAATATCAATAATTTGTCACTTTTTGCTTTTTATTATACTATTAAGACTTTTAATATTTTTTGTTTTATATTTTGCCTTAAAAGCATTTGTCTTAAATATCTTTTCAAAAAATTTAAATACGTATTCTAGTCATTGCATTTTTTATCACCTAAATGATTATAACTTGAAAATACTCTATTTTTTTAATGCTTTATTGAAATATTTTTTTGAAGTAGGTCATTTTATGTGAATATAGATGCATAAAAGTTTTTCTTTTTGTAGCAATTGTAGTATTATATACTTAATGAATGGAGGGCCTTGTATGAATTTACTTGCCGGAACAGCGTCACAACAAACACTAGCAAATCAAATAATTTTAGGTTTTGAAATTCTTGGATTAATCGTATCTATATTAATGATAATTGTTGGTTTAGTACAGAATAAAAGTTCACAAACTGGATTGAGTGCTTTAAATGGTGGTAATGATGAATTATTCTCTAACTCAAAAGAAAGAGGAATGGATAAGACTACATCAATATGGATGTTCAGCTTAGGAATTACACTATTTATAATTACAATTGTAATGGGAATTATTTCAAACACTGTTCTAAGTTAATAGTGTTTTTTTAATAGAAAGAGAAATTATGAAAAATATAATATTAGAGCGGTTAAAGAAAAAAGAAAAAATGCACTTAAATGATTTAATTAATAATATGAATGAAAAGTATGAAAGCGTTACTGATGCTTTAAGAATACTTCAAGAAGATCATTTAATAGGATGAAGTAAAGAAAATGTTATTTATTTTGTGGGTGAAAAATATAAAATTGGGTCAATAAAAATAAATGACAAAGGTTTTGGTTTTATAAAAGAACTGAACAGTGAGGATGATGATTTTTTTGTTCCTCCAAATGGACTTAATGGTTCTATATCTTCTGATGAGGTAATTTTTACTGTTCAAAAGGAAAATGATGATAGATTTAAAGCAAATGTTGAAGATGTTATTTTAAGAACAAAAACATCTTTAATTGGTGAAATAAGAAAAAGTAATTGTGGTAGATTTATGGACTTTATACCAAATGAACCAGGATTTAAAAATTATAGAATTGTATTGGTTAATTCAAAAGATTATAAATTAAAAGAAGATTTAATTATAAAAGTCAAAATATTAGATGTAAGAGATAGAAAACTTTTTACAAGAATTCAAAAAATAATTGGTGATGCAAATAAAGCAATAGATAGAATTATTTCAATTGCTTATGAATTTGAAATAAAACCAGAATTTAATAAGCTGACATTAGATAATGCAATTGAAGTTGCTAAACCAATTGATTATAAAGATGAAAAAATTAAAAGAAGACTTTCAAATTCTTTAATAAATAAAAATTTAGTGACAATTGATGGAGCGGATTCAAAAGATCTAGATGATGCAATTTATGTTGAAAAAACAAATAATGGATATAAACTTATTGTTGCAATTGCTGATGTAAGTTATTATGTAACTCCATTCTCACCTTTGGATAATACAGCTTTATTTAGAGGAAACTCTGTTTATTTAGCAAATAAAGTAATACCAATGTTACCTGAAAAATTATCTAATGGAGTTTGTAGTTTAAATCCAAATGAAGAAAAATTATGTATGGTTGCAGAAATGGATTTTGATTTAAAAGGAAATGTAATAAGCAAAAAAGTATATGAATCAATTATGATTTCAAAAGCACGTCTAACTTATAAAGAAGTTAATGAGCTATACAATAATAATAAAGTGGAAATTAAAAAAGAAATTATTGATATGTTAATGACTGCAAAAGAGCTTCATGAAATTATTGATTTAGAAAGATCAAATAGAGGAGCAATTGAATTTGATATTGCAGAACCAAAAATAATATTAGATAAAGATTCAAATGTCATTGAAATTGCAAAACGTGGAAGAGGTATTAGTGAAAAACTTATTGAAAATTTTATGGTAAGTGCAAATGAGTGTGTGGCAAGTATCATCTTTGAAAAAAAATTACCTTTTATTTATAGAAATCATGATGTTCCAAAAGAAGAAAATCTTATTGAATGACATTCAATTTTGAGAGCTTTAGGAGTAAATGTTAAATTAACTGATTTAGATAAAATTAATCCAAAAATGATTAAGCAAGCTTTAAGTCAAATTGAAAGTCAGATAACGGATTCAACTGAAAGAGATGTTATTAATGTAACTCTATTAAAATTTATGGAAAAAGCTGCTTATGAATTGGAAAATATAGGACACTTTGGATTAGCAAGTGCTTGTTATACACATTTCACAAGTCCAATTAGAAGATATAGTGATTTGATTGTTCATAGATTTTTAAAACAATATTTAATTTCAAAAGATTTAAGAGAACAGAAATTAGAACAAAATAAAAATTTTGTTCTAAAAGCTTGTGCTATTATTAATGATACAGAAAAACAAGCTGTTTCTGCCGAAAGAGAAGTTAATAAAGTTTGTATGGCTGAGTATATGCAATCTAAAATTGGTCAAGAGTATGAAGGAATTGTTGCTGCAGTATTAAAGTTTGGGATTTTTGTACAACTAGAAAATTGTGTTGAAGGTTTAATTCATATTTCAGAGTTACCTGATTTTACTTTTGAAGAAAAGACAAATATTATGGTAAATAAACAAAATAAAATATTTAGATTAGGTCAGAAAATAAAAATTAAAGTAAAAAATGCAGATGTTAAAAAAAGAATTATAGACTTTGTGCTTGTTTAACGGTGGTGATTAAAATGGGTGAGCATGTATTATTAAAAAATAAAAAAGCATATTTTAATTATGAAATACTTGATAGTTGAGAAGTTGGAATAGTTTTAACTGGGCCAGAAATAAAATCAATTAGAAATAAAGATGTTTCAATTGAGGAATCATTTGTTCTTATTAGAAAAGGTCAAGTGGAAATTTTAAATATGAATATAAAAAATTATGAATTTGCAAATAACATTAAATTAGATGCAACTAGAAATAGAATTTTACTCTTACACAAAAGTGAAATAAAAAAAATAATAAAAAGAGTGCAACTTGAAAATCTTACATTAGTTCCTTTAAAATTATATTTAAAAGATAATTTGGCTAAGTTGGAACTTGGATTAGCAAAAGGGAAAAGAGAAATTGACAAAAGAGAAACAATTAAAAAAAGAGATATTGAAAGAAGATTAAATAAGATTAAGTAATAAATTATTTTTTTATTAAAAATTTTATAATAAATCTATTATACAAAGGAGAAAAAAATGAGAGAAGAAGCATATATATTTTCAATTGTTAGTACAGTATTGTCATCTTTTTTATTAATACCATTAGCTTGAATGATACCAATGACAATAGCCACAAAAAAATCTATTGGAGATAATAAACCTCATATTGCTTTAGGGATTTGTAGTATATTTTTTATGGGTATTTTAGGGTTCATATGTGGAATATTAATTTTAATACCTGAAGAAAATTAATTTTTGAAATTGTTTAAAATAAAAAACACCATTTTAAAATGGTGTTTTTTATTTTAAACTTCTTTATTTTGATCGTTTTCAGTTACATTAACAGTTGGGTTTAAATTTGTATTATTTTCTTTTTTGAATTTATTATATTCAACACAAATCATAATTCCACTTGCTAACATTAAAGCCGAAGGAATCAAACTCAATAATGCATATGTACTTGTCAATATTGTTAATAAAGATAATCCAGATACCACTATTTCAATAATTCCGGCAGCTAAGATTCTCTTCTCATTTTTTGATTTCAAAAAAACTAATATTAATATATATAATATTAATGAAATACCTAATGACACAATTAGAAAACCAATTACAAATGTAGTAACGATGTCACTTTCAATTAAACCTGGTTCCTGTTGCAAGGCTATTGCTCCCAATATTGCAATCACTGTTACTAGTGAACTGAAAACTATGGAAATTATAACGCCTGCTAGTCCTAAACCTTTTGATGTTTTAGTCATTTACTTATTCTCCTCATATTAATAATAATGTTTTTTTGAAATAAAGCAATTTATTTTAGTTAATAAAATTAATTTTTATCTAAATATTAAGAAATGTTGAAATTATTACAGGCAAGATAAAATTTAATAGCACTAAACTTTATACAAATAATGTTTTATAATATATGTATGGGGGTGTCCCGGTTTCGACAGGATACAGCTGACTCATAACTGCAGTGGTCTGGTAGACCTTAATACTTCTAGGTTTGATAAAATGCAAACGAAGAAAAAAATGAATTTGAAATGCCAGCATTTATGATCAATAATGCATCAGCTGGAGTTGCTTTAGCAGCTTAATAAACTTTTTTAAAGTTTATAGTGTTTCAACGTTATGAAGTGTGTTTGTGCTTCATTGATTAACGTATTACCTAGCACAATAGAACAAATGACTCTAATAATAAGTTTGTTTGAAAAATCATTATTAGCGCTAAAAATTTAAATCTTGTTGGCTCTGTTGGTTTTTTAGCGTAAGTTAGAGACAACTAAACTGTAGACGTTATGGGTTGGAGTATTTTGGACGCGGGTTCGATTCCCGCCATCTCCACCATTTTTTTATGCTTAATTGCTTTATAAGAAAGGAATGTAATTTATATGGATATTATAAATGTTTTGATTACATGTCTTTCTTATACAGCAATTATTGCTTTTTGTTATACATTACTTTGAGGTTTAACAAGACATCTTTTTAAAAAAATAGAAGTGTATTATGAAATTCTTTTAGGTTTTATTTTAGGTTTTGTATCAACTTTTTCTCTTATTATAATTTCAATATTGGGAATTAATACTGGAAATTTAGGTATAACAATTTTATTGCCAACATTCTTATATTGAGTTGCAATTGTCTTTATTTCTCCATTTAGTGGAATTGGAATTCTAGTTTGTAATATTTTAAATTTAGCTGTTTTTTCTTCACTCTTTAGCGATTACTTTGGTAAGCCAACTGGTATTTGAAATATAACAATGCTTACATTAGCTTATATAATTCCTCTTGTGAATTATATAATTTCAACTTTTTGAATTAAAATCTCAAAGTGATCAAGTTGATCTATAACTACAATTAGTATACTTATAGTTGGCCTAATTTGAGCATTATCTACAATCAAAACTGCACCATCACTTGATAATTTAGCCAACTTACTTTTTTGATTAGGAAGTGGTTATTTGGCTTATGCATATATTGCAGTTATAAATCAAATTTATTTACATGCATTAAAACTTCAAAATATTGTAGTTTATGATAATACTTATTATTTGAATTTTACTTCAGCACATGATCAAATTTTAAATAAAATTCAAGATGAAAAATATAAATATGGCTTATATATAACTTACTTTATTTCAAATTTTGAAAAATTTGAATCAAAGGTTAATGGTTATATAAGAGAGCAAGTTGTAAATTCAATTTCAGAAGAAAGTTACAATTTACTACAAGAAGAATTTCCTAAAGCAATATTTTTTAAACCAAATTATAAAACTTTTGGTGTGTTTGTGCCTTTTGAATTAAAAGAAGATTTTAGTGAAAAAAATAATTTAAAACTGGAGAAAATAAAAAGTATTTTTTCTACAGTTAATACTTCATTTAATATTAGTAATTATAAAATTAGTGTAAAGTTAAAATCAGTTTGCTCTTTTTATGGTTTGCATTCAAATAATTTAGATACTCTATTAGAATATAATTTACATGTTGAAAATGATTTACTACTTAAATATCAAGATGAAAATATTGTTGTTAATCCAATGGAAATAATAAAAGAGAAAAATCAAAATAAGAAAATGTTATCTTTAAATGAAATTGCTAATTTAAATCAGTTTGTAACTTTGTTTGAACCGATATACTATACAAGAACAAATGATTTTGAATATTATTTTTTAAATGGTCTTATAGATGGTTTAGAAATAAATGCAGATGAGTTTTCTCAAAAAAATAAATTAATATTTGATATGGGATTATCAACATTATTTTTAAGATATACTTCATTTCACTCATTAAAAAAAATGGCTAAGCAAAGTGAAAAAATAAAAAATAAAAAATTCTTTATAAGCTATGACAGTAATTATTTATCAGATAAAGAATTTGATGCTGAAGAATTTATTTTAAAATTAAAAAATCTTAAAATAGATTTATCAAAAATAGTACTTAATTTTGATATAAATAAAGAAGTAGATGATAAAAAAGAATTAGAAAAAAATATTGAAAAATTGAAAAGTCACTCAATACAAATATCAATAAGTAATTTTGGTTCACTTAAAACTGATTTTGCTTTATTAAACTCTTACAAACCAGAATTTATTTTTTTAGAAAATGAAATATCAAAAAAAATAAATTTTGTTAAGGAAAATGAAAAAATAGTAATTGAAAGTCTTAAAATAGCAAATAAATTGGAAGCAAAATTAGTAGCTTCTTCAGTAAATAGTTATTTAATTTATAAACATCTTAAACTTTTAGGAGTAGAATTATTCACTGGTGAACTAATTGGAAGTTCAGTAGAACCTAGAGAAAATATTTCAGATGAGTTAAAATATTTATTAAATAAATAGAAAATTAGGGAGGATATATTATGTTAGAAAGAGAAGAAAAATTAAAGACGTTAAGTGAAGAAATTGAAAAGGTAATTAATGCAAATAATATTAAAGAATTAAGAAAGTTAGAAGAGGAGCATTACCCTCAAGATATTGCAGAAGCTCTTGAAAAATTGGAAGATAAAATTACAATTGTGGCATTAAGATTATTTACAAATGATACAAGTAGTGAAATATTTCCTCACCTTGATGCAGATATACAAGAGGAAATAATAAATAAAATGTCTTCTAAGCAAGTAAGTCTATTATTTTCTGAATTATATACAGATGATATTGTTGATATATTAGAAGAGATGCCTTCAAACATAGTTAAAAAAATTTTAAGATCTTCAACTCCAGAAACTAGAGCTCAAATAAATAGTATTTTAAAATATAATGATGATACTGCTGGAAGTATCATGAGTGTTGATTATACTAGATTCAAAATAAATTGAACTGTAACAGAAGCCATTGAAAAAATAAGAGAAAGAGATGAAGAATCGGAAGATCATAATACGTTTTATGTTGTAGATGATTTAAATAATTTAAAGGGAATTGTTGAATTAAAAGACTTAGTCTTTTCAAAAGGTGAAACTCTTTTATCTGAAATAATGGATGAAAGAGTTATCTTTGCTCGTACAAAAGATGATCAAGAAAGCGTTATAGAGTTATTTAAAAAATATGATATTACAACTCTTCCAGTTATTAATGTTCAACAAAAACTTGTAGGTATTGTTACAGTTGATGATGTCTTAGATGTAATTGAAGAAGAAGTAACTGAGGACATTCATAAAATGGCTGGTATAAGTCCAACAGATGATGAATATTTTAAAACAAGTATTTGAAAAATGGTTAGGTCTAGAAGTGTTTGACTATTACTATTAATGTTATCTGCAACATTTTCACAAATTATAATTTCAGTATTTATAAAAATTTATCATTCAAAAAGTGGCAGTCAAGGAATCTCAGATCAAAACTCAATAAGTTATATTATTATGATTTTATTAGCTCCCTTGTTAACTGTAATTTCTGGAACAACAGGGAATGCTGGAAGTCAATCTTCTACAATGATTGTTCGAGCTTTATCTTTAAAAGAAGTTGAAACAAAAGATTATGCTAGAGTAATGTGGAAGGAATTTAGAGTAGCTATTATTACAGGTTTAATATTAGTGACAGTTAACTTTGTAAGAATGATAATTATTTATTCTATTGAATTTAAAGGGAATTTAAGTAATCCTAACTTATGATATACAATTGCTACAATTTCAATTGCAATGTATTTATCATTAATAATGGCTAAATTAGTTGGGGGAACTCTTCCAATAATTGCTAAAAAACTTAAATTAGATCCAGCAATTATGGCATCACCATTATTAACAACTCTTGTTGACGCATTATCAACAGCTTTATTCTTTTCTGTAGGTTTAATTTTCTTTATATAATTTTTTATATAGGAATTTAATATGAGATTAAGAAATAAAAATTGAACAAAAAATTTCATTGAAGAAAATTTAAAATACTTAATAACTACAGAAGAAAAAATTAATGCAAGTAAATTATTTTCTAAAAAGCAAGATACTTTTTTAGAAATTGGTTGTGGTAAAGGTCAATTTATAATTGAACAAGCAAAAAATAAATCTAATAAAAATTTTATTGCTATGGAAAAAGAAACAACTGTAATGGGAGTTGCTTTAAAAAAAGCTATCAATCAGGAAAATTTTGATCTTAAAAATTTATTATTTTTAAATCGCTTTGCTGAAAATTTGTTAGATATATTTGAGCGGAATTCTTTAAAAGGAATATTCTTAAATTTTTCAGACCCATGACCAAAAGCAAAACACTTTAAAAAAAGATTAACTTATCTAAAGTTTTTAGAAATTTATTGAGACCTATTAGCAGATAATGGTATTATTGAAATTAAAACAGATAATGATCAATTATATGATTTTAGTTTGGAACAAATTAAAGACTCTAAGTTTAAAATTATTTATGAAACAAATGATTTATATTCTAATAAGGAGTTTCTAAAAGATAATATTCAAACCGAGTATGAACAGAAGTTCTATGCACTTGGGAAAAAAATTAAAAAAATTGTAATAAAAAAAGAGGTTTAGTTTTTTTCTATAACCTCTTTTTTTGGTGGATTTTTAATAAATTCCAAATATTGATTTCTAAATTCCTCATTTTGTGAAATTAAGTATTTGTTAATTTCAAAAAATAAATATAAATAAATAACATTTATAATAAAAATAATTAAATAGATTCATCAAGTTTCAGAAGCATTTTGTACTCAAGATACTTGATTAATCACTGAACCACTTGTCATTTCAATAAAGAAAGCTCCGATTGAAAATATAGTTATAAAGATAGATACAAACCTACTTTTCAAAATTCTAATTTCTTTGTCATCTGTTTCTGTATTTGTTATAACTTCTATATTGTAAAATAGAGAAATAGATATTTTGCTTAAGTTTGTTAATAGACAGACCATATAGACTAATAAAAAATTTAAATTGAATTGACAAAACAGAGATATTTTTTTTCTTAATTCTAAACCACTCATACTCAGAATTATAATTGAAGAAATAACCATAAAAGATAATGTCAATGAAGCAAATCATAGTATTGGTTTTCTCAAATCCTTTTTAATTATTTTAAAGTCCATTTTTTTCACCTTTTTATATTATATTTTATTATTGTTAAAATTGTAAAATAATATAAATATAATTCTTTTTTTCAAAGTATTCATTCTATAATAAAGGTGTAAATTAAATAAAAGCTTTTATAAGTCGACATAAAGGGTTGATGTTTCTACAATGTACCAATACATTACCTAAAAGCAAAAATTAAAGGAATTTTTAATTTACATATATAAAGTCCTTTTTATCAAACATAATAGCAATAATTAGTTTACACAAATAAATAAATATAGGAGAAAAAACGAAGTGAAAAAATTACTTTCAGGATTAATGGCTGGGGTTGTTGTTTGCTCATCAACTTCTAGTCTAGTTTCGTGTAGTAAATTATCTGCAATATCAGAAATATATTTAGTAACAGATGCAGGTAAAATCTCTGATAAGTCTTTTAATGAATCAACTTTTAAAGCAGGAAATGAATTCCTTCAAGAAGTTCTTCAAAGAAAAGATTGAAAAATATCTAAAATTGAACCAGAAAATAGTAGTTCAAAAGTAATGAAAAATCAATATAGAAATGCAAGAAATAATGGAGCAAAAATTATTTTGTTACCTGGATTTCACCATGCAATGCCTGGAGAAGGTGAAAACTATGCTCCACAAGTTATGAGTGAAAAAGGTTCCACAATTTTTCTAGATGGAGAAAGTTCAGCTACTAATGAAATTGGATTTAGTTTTAGAGGAGACATTTCTGGCTTTTATGCTGGAATGAGTTCGATAATTTGGGGTCTCCAACAAGGAAATAAATATAAGGAAATTTCTCTTGGTTCATTTGGTGGAATATCAAATCCAAGGGCAGTTGATGCATTTATTGTTGGATATTTAGCAGCTATTGAAGTTTTCAATGAACTTAAAAAAACTGATGAAGGAAAAGCAAAGCTTAAAGATTTTGGTTTAAATGATGAGGCATATGCCAAAAAAGTCAAAATGACCCAAAGTCAATTTCCTAATTCTCCATCAGATGCAAGTTGATATTCTAATTCATTCCAACAAGGAGATGGATTAGTTGTATCAAGTACTTTGATGCAGAATGGTGCTAACTTTATAATGCCAGTTGCAGGACCACAAACTATAGACGTAGTTGGTCTTTCAAAACAAAAAGATGGAGGAGATACTGTCAAAGTGATTGGTGTAGATACTAATCAAGCAGAAGCATTTCCTCAAAATAAAAATATGTTTTTAACAAGTGCTGAAAAAGATCTTCAGAATGCTACAATAGCTGGTTTAGCACATACACCATATTGAATTGAAAAAGATATAGAAGTTGTTGGAAAGACAGCCACTTACTTAAAAGGTAAAATAAATTTAACTGAAAAAAATGAAGAAACAGGAAAGTTTGAATCAGTAGAAATTGATGATGAATTCCCTTGAAGTGAGTTGGAATGAAAAGAAGGTAAAGTTGGAAGAACACTTTGAGTTGGTGGAAATATGTCAGCTGGAGGCAACAATTTAGCTACTCCAGAATTAAAAGAAAAAATTCTTTTAATTTTTGAACCAGACGTATTAACACAAGCTTCAATAGAATTGTTTGAAACAATTGATAACAATGCATTTGAAAAATCGTTAATTAATGAAAAAACAATTAAGGCTTATGCTGATAGAATTTTAAATGGTTCTGCAGGAGGTGCTTTCTAAATGGCTAAATATGCAATTGAAATGGAAGATATCTCAATGATTTTTAATAAAAAAGTTATTGCAAATGAAAACATTAATTTTAAAGTTGAAAAGGGAGAAATACATTGTTTAGTTGGTGAAAATGGTGCTGGTAAGTCAACACTAATGTCAATTCTATTTGGTATCTACCAACCAACAAAGGGTATTATTAAAATAAATGGTAAAGAAGAAATAATTACTTCTCCAATAAAAGCAACAAAATTAGGAATAGGAATGGTACATCAACATTTCAAAATGATTGATATTCTTCCTGTTTGAAAAAATATTGCTTTAGGTGTTGAAGATGTTATTGGCTGAGAATTTATTAATAAAAAAGCAGTTATTGAAAAAACTACTGAATTAATGCACAAATATAATTTAGAAGTGGATTTAAATAAAAAAGTTCAAAATATATCTGTAGGTATGAAACAAAGAGTTGAAATTTTAAAAATATTATACAGAGATGCAGATATTCTTGTTTTTGATGAACCAACAGCTGTATTAACACCAGCAGAAATTGATGGATTATTAGATGTTATGTTGGAATTTAAAAAAATGGGTAAGACAATTATCTTTATTACTCATAAATTTGCTGAGATAGAAAAAGTGGCTGATAAAGCAACTGTAATACGAAAGGGAAAATATATTGGTACTTATGATGTTAAAAAAATAGGTATTAAAGATATTTCAAAAGCTATGGTTGGAAGATCCCTTGTTGAAGTTAAAAATAATTCAACAGCAACTGTGGGCGAAACTGTAATTAAGTTTGAAAATATTAATGTAAAAAAACATAGTAATAATAAAGTCATTGGTCTAAAGAATTTTAATTTAGAATTAAAGGAAGGCGAAATAGTTGCTATTGCTGGTGTTGAAGGTAATGGCCAAAATGAAATTGCTTCGGTTCTTAGTGGATTAACAAAACCATTAAGTGGAAAAATATTTTATAGAGGTGACGATATTACAAAATCTTCAGTTTCAAAAAGATATTTAAAAAATAAAATGAGTTTTATTCCAGAAGATAGGCATGAACATGGATTAGTTTTGGATGCAAATATTATAAATAATACAACACTACAAGATATTTCAACTAACAAATATAGTAAGTGGTGATTTGTAAATTTTGCAAAAGTTCAAAATCATACTCAAAAAATAATTAAAGACTATGATGTAAGAAATGCCGATTCAGGATTTAGAATTGCAAGAGATTTGTCTGGAGGTAATCAACAAAAGGTTATTATAGGACGAGAGCTTTCAAGAGAAAATGATTTTATAATTATTTTTCAACCTACAAGAGGGTTAGATGTTGGTTCAATAGAATTTATACATCAACAGATTTTAAAAGCAAAAGAAGAAAGAAAAGCAATATTGTTAATTTCATATGAACTTTCAGAAGTAATGCAATTAGCAGATCAAATTGTTGTTCTTAACTCTGGAAATATTATTGGTAAATTAGATAAAAAAGAAGCGACTAAAGAAAAAATTGGTCAATTAATGACTTCGAATATGGAAGGAGTTAGTACAAATGTTTAAAGTTAAGTTATGAACTCTAAAAGTTAAAACAGAAGCATTTGTAAAGTCCCCTGGTTTTTTAGAAAAATTAGGTTTTGTAAAATCTTCTGTAATATCAATTGTACTTGGTCTTTTAGTTGGGGTTCTATTCATATTCAGTAACGGAGAAAATGGATTTGCTTTCTTAGGAACTGCATTTGTTAGAGCTTTATCAACAAATGTTGATAGAACATTAGTTTATTTTGGAGTATACATTTTAATTGGATTAGGATTAGCTCTCGGATTTAAATTAAAAATATTTAATATGGGTGGTTCGGGACAAATTCTTTCAGGTTTATTAATGTCTTATTTAATAATGAGTTCGATAGGTAATGATACAAAAAACGCTTTTCTGATTTTTATAATGTTTATAATTTCAGGAATGTTAATATCTGTACTTTGTGGAGCAATGAAAGTTTATTTAAATGTTCATGAAGTGGCTTCATCAATATTACTGAATTGAATATTTTGATATTTATTAAAATGATATATGACTGTATCAGGAACACCAGCAGCGTCACCTTCATTAAATGAATCAATGGCTATGTTAGGTAATTCACTTTGAGCGTTATGCGTTATGTTAGCATTAATATCTGTTGTAGTAGTATATATTATATTTACATTTACTACAACTGGATATAAAGTTAAAGTAATTGGTAATTCACCAACAGCTGCAAAATATGCAGGTATTAAGAGTCAATATTACATTCTAATGGTTATGGCAATACAAGGAGCTTTAATTAGTATGGCTGGTTTCTTTTATTACTTTTTAATTCAAGGAAGTGTAACTTTTAATAAGGACTTAGTTCCTCAACTTGGTTTTGATGGAATTCCTATTGCACTAGTTGCCTTTAATAATATTTTGGGTATTGTGCCAATTGCGTTCTTTTGAGCAATTGTTAAAGAGGGTGCTGCTGTTGCAATTACAACACCTAACTTTAATAATTTACAACCAGAAGTTGCTGACTTAATCTTTGGAATTATAATTTATTGTTCAACACTTTATGTAATATTTATTAAATTAAATTTATGAACTAAAATAAAAGAAAAATTATATCTTGAAAAAGATATAATTACAAAAAATCAAATTGGAGTTTATAAATTAGAAATTAAAAGTATCAAAAAATTAATTAAAGAAATTCCCCATTTAGAGGATTTAGTAGCAATTAAAGAAGAAATTAAAAAAACTTCAAGAAATGACAAACAAAAAATAAAAGATTTATCTTATCAATATAATGAATTAAAAACTTTTCATCATAGAAAACATTTAAAAAATATTGAAGCAATAAAACAATTAATTCATGATGCAATTGAAAATGGGTATAGAAATTATCGATTAAATTCTATTAATGGATTATGAATTAACTTCAATAATCAGAAAATTGGAAAACAATTTGTAGCTTTAGACATAATAATTGAGAAAATAAGTGATTATGATAAAAATGAAAAATCAATCATTTCTCAAGAATGTAAAGAGTTGATTGAAAATACAAAAAAAGAAATAAGTGTTTTAAAAGAAAGTTATCTTGCTTCAAAATTAGAAGCAAAAAATTTCTTAAAAGATTTAAAAAATGAATACAAAAAAAACTTAAAAGAAAATCAGGATACTGAAAAAATTAAAAAAGAATATTTTGAAAGATTAGTGGAGGTGAAAGATAAATATGACAGACTTCATTAGTGCATTGTTTAGTGATACATCTACTTTCTTTGCAATATTTATGTTAGCAGCAATTGCTGGTATGTTTTCAGAAAGGTCTGGAGTTGTAAATCTTGGTATTGAAGGGTTTATGACAATGGGAGCTTTAGGTTATAGTTTATTTGGGTTTGCAGTGCATTCATCTGGTGCTGAAATAAGTCAATGATGACAATTAATTGGATTATTTGTTGGAGCTGTAATGGGAGGATTACTATCATTATTGCATGCGTTTACGGCAATAAAATTAAAGGGAGATCAAATTATTTCTGGTACTGCCATAAATATCTTAGCTCAAGGAATTGCTTTAGTTCTAGCAACTTCAACATTAACAGGTCCAGAAAATTATATTTCAACTGGATTTATGGTAATTGGAATTGGATCAGGAATTAATATAATAATTACACTATACTTAGTTATAGCAATAATTATTTCTTTAATAGTAGGATTTTACTTTACATTTACAAAAACAGGTACAAGACATATAGCAGCTGGTGAAAATCCTCATGCTTTAGATTCAGCTGGAATTTCAGTTACAAAATACAGAGTAGTTTGTATATTGATTTCTGGAATGCTTGCAGGTTTAGCAGGAGCAATATTTGTTGTATCAAGACTATTAGGTAGTTTTGCAGGTTCAGTGCAAGGTTATGGTTATATTTCTCTTGCGATTATGATTTTAGGACAATGAAGAATTAGTATGATTGCTTTATTCTCATTTGTATTTTCATTAATGTTTGCCTTTGGTACAAGATTACCAGTAATTGAAAATGCTGGAAATTGAATGAAAACAAATGGATCACTGTTTAGAATCTTACCATTTGTGATGTCTTTGGTTATTATGATGATTTTTGCAAGAAAATCAAAACCACCAAAAGCCAATGGAATCCCATTTGATAAAACACAGAGATAAAATAATAAAAAAAATTTCTATGGAAATTTTTTTTTATTTAGTTAAAATTACCTTGGTAAGAGGAGGATTATTATTTTGAATATACCAACACCACATATTAATGCTAAAAAAGAAGATATAGCAAAAATCGTATTAATGCCAGGAGATCCATTAAGAGCAAAAAAAATCGCAGAAACATATTTAGAAGATGTAAAACTTGTAAATGAAGTTAGAAATATGTTTATGTATACAGGAACTTACAAAGGTGTAAAAATTACTGTTGCTGGAAGTGGAATGGGTTGTCCAAGTATTGGAATTTACTCATATGAGCTTTTTAAATTTTATGATGTAGATTACATTATAAGAGTTGGAAGTGCTGGAAGTTATAAAGAAGAAATAAAAGTTTATGACATTTTTAATGTTAAAGAATCATTTGGAGAAAACAATTATGCAAAAATTGCTGCAAACATTGATTCAAACATAATTGAAGCAGGTAAAGTTTTATTTGATAAAATAGAAGAAGTTGCAAAGAAAAAGAATATTAAAATTCATAGTGGAAGATGTCACTCATCTGATGTTTTCTATAGATATGAAAATGTACTTGATTTTGCAAAGGCTAATAATTTATCTCTTGTTGAAATGGAAACTTTTGCATTATTTGCAAATGCAAAACTTACAAAAAAACAAGCAGCGTGCTTATTGACAGTTTCAGATAGTTTAGTTACTAATGAAGTAACAAGTGCTGAAGAAAGACAAAATAATTTTATGGGAATGATAGAGCTTGCTCTAGAAGCTTCAATAGAGTTAAAATAGTAAATTAAAAAGCAAAAAAACACCAAAATGGTGTTTTTTTGCTTTTTGGAAAAATATTCTATTAGACCTTTTACTAAACATTAAAATATAGTAAAATTAATTTAACTTTATAAAGGGAGGATTTAAATGAGAATTTTGGCTATTGAGTCAAGTTGTGATGAATTTAGTATTTCAATCATGGATAAAGGAAAAGTTTTATCTAATGTAATTTCAAGTCAAATAAAAGAACACTCCGAATTTGGAGGAGTTATTCCGGAATTAGCTTCAAGATTACATGTTGAAAACTTTCATTGGGTATTATTAGATTCACTTCAACAAAGTAATTCTCAGTTAGAAGATATAGATTATATTTCTTATACATCTAATCCAGGACTTATTGGAAGTCTAATTATAGGAAAATTAGTTGCACAAACTATATCGACGTATTTAAAAAAACCATTGCTAGATATGAATCATATTGAAGGCCATATTTATGGAGCCAATATTGAACAAAAATTTCAATATCCAGTATTAGCTTTAGTGGTTAGTGGTGGTCATACACAAATTCAACTTTTAAAGGAATCATTGAGTTTTGAATTAATAGGTACTACTCAAGATGATGCTGTTGGTGAATGTTATGATAAAGTTGCAAGAGTCTTAGGATTTAATTATCCTGGTGGACCTGTAATAGATAAATTAGCGCAAAATGGAAATGATAAAAAATATAAATTACCAATTAGCAAAAATGATGATAGTTATGATTTTTCATTCTCGGGTTTAAAAACTGCGAGTCTCAATTTGATCAATAAACTTAATCAAAATAATGAAGAGATTATAATTGAAGACTTTTGTGCAAGTTTTCAAAAAACAGCGATTGATACTTTAATGATAAAGTTTGAAAAAGCAATTAAGGAATTTAAACCTAATACAATAACTGTTGTGGGAGGAGTTAGTGCAAATCAAAGCATTAGAAGCATTTTTTATAAAGTAGGAGAAAAATATAATATAAAAAAAGTTATTATTCCAGATTTAAAGTATTGTACAGATAATGCAGCTATGATAGCTGAGCTGACAAATGAGTATTTAGTTAAAGATAAAAAGTAGGAGAAAATTTATGAGATCATTTTTAAGCAAATTAACAACTATTGATGATAAAGATTTAACAATAAAAGAAAAGAAAATTGTTGACTATATTAAAGATCACTTAAAAGAAATTGTTGATACTAATATGAAAATTGAAAGAATGGCACAAGAAGCAGGAACAGGATATAGTGCTATTTATGGGTTACTAAAAAAATTAAACATTAAGGGGTTTAGAGATTTTGCTATTTCACTTGCAAATGATGCAGAAAATCAGGAAATAAATATAGCAAAAAATGACGAAAATGTGGTTTCTGGATATATTAATATAATTAAACAAAACTATGCTTTAATAGAAAAGAAATCAATATTTGATACATTAAATATTATTAAATCTTCAAAAAAAATATTTTTTTGTTATTGAGAAAATTTACTTTCAGGTCCAGCTCAAGAACTTTCTAACTTTTTTTACAAAAGTGGATTTAATGTTTACTTATTAGACAGTGATCAAGAAACAATAAAAGATAGAATTAAAACTTCAAATGAAGATGATATTTTTATTTTCTTTACAAGATATGGTAATTCATCAAGATTAGATAAAGCTATAACTGAATTGGGAGAAATGAAAAGAAAAGTAATATATATTTCAGGAAAAGTAGCGTCAAGTGATATTACAAAATACTTAAGTTCTATTCATACATTAATTGTTGATAATCCTGATAAAAGTATATATAAGGGACATATTTCTAATTCTGTACCCTTTAATTATTTTAATGATTTATTAATTTATCACTTTTTAAATTCAGATAATTAATTATGTAGAAAAGAATATTAAACTATGAAAAAATCAAAAAGACAAAGAAAAAATACATTATTAAATAGTGTTAAAAGAAGTTTTAGAGTTTTCTATTCAGGATTAGAAAAACCTTTTTCTCAATCCTCTTTAAGAGTTTCTAAAAAAGTCAAGGTATATAATAAAACCAAAGAAGATAAAATTTGACTTAAAGAAATTCTTACAACAAATAAAATTGTTAGAAGGTTTTATAAAAGACCAGAAATTGAAGTAAAAGATATTGAAAATTTATCTTCAATTAATTTTAAAGCTAGAGATGGGTTAAATATTTCAGGTTTAGTTTATGAACCTAATAAAAACTCAAATAAATGAGTAATTGCTTGTCATTGATTTGCTGGACATAAAACTTGATCACTTCATCATGCAATGGCATTTGCAAAGATGGGTTACAATATTTTAGTTTTTGACTTTAGAGGCCATGGTCAATCAGAAAATGGTTCTACAACTATGGGTGCTAATGAGCAACATGATTTGATGGGTGCAGTTGATTGAATTAAAGAAAATAAAAAAGTTGATAAACTAGCATTAATGGGAACTAGTATGGGTGCTTTTGTAATCAATTATTGTTCAATAGTATACAAAGAAGAATTTGAAAAATTAAATTTACAATTTTTAGTTTCCGATGCAGGATTTGGAAGTGTCTTTAGATTATTTTTGCATGTTAGAAATATTTATTTATTTTTACTACCAAAAAGAAGAACTAAAAAAGTTATTAATAGATTAATTGAAAAACATAATAGACATGAAAGCAATTTAAATTTGCATAATGCAAGTATATTTAAAGTTTTAGATACAGCTGATCATAAGAGTTTATTTCCAACTTTATTTTTTCATTCAACAGATGATAAAGTTACAAGTTGCTCAGATACTTATGAATTATTATTAAAAAGAAATTGTAAAAAAGATGATTATTTAGTTTTTAACTTTTCAATGCACACTCAATCAGTAAGGTATCACTTTAAGACATACAATTACAAGTTGGCAGAGTTCATTAATTTGTATGAAAAAGATAATGAATTATTTAATCAATTAGTTGAAGATTGAAACTTATTAAAATTTGAAAGAAAAGATAAAATTTCTCTTTTATTAAATTAGTTAATAAAAATAAAAGAGAGTTTTAACTTTCTTTTTTGTATAATAATATTGTAAGAGGAAGTGTTAATATGAAAGATATTAAAGAATTATATTTAAAATATAAAGAAATAAAAAGTATAAATTTAATTGCAAGAGTAAGAAATAATAGACAAGGTAAAGCTGTCAGTTTTTTAGTTTTAAATGATGGAACAACAATTAAAGATGTTCAAGTAGTTTATAAATCTGATGTTAAAGGTTATGAACAAGCCACACAATCTAGAGTGGGTTCAATCATTGAAATTAAAGGTAAAGTAATTTTAACTCCTGGTAAGCAACAAGAGTTTGAAATTCAAGCTGAAGAAATTATTTTATTAGATCAAGCAATTGAAGAATATCCACTTCAAAAAAAAGAACACTCTCCTGAATTCTTAAGAGAGATATCTCATTTAAGAGCTAGAACAAAAACTTTTCAATCTATTTTTAAAATTAGATCAGTAGCAGCATTTGCTATTCATAAATTTTTTCAAGAAAAAAATTATATTTATGTAAATACACCAATAATTACAGGAAATGATGCTGAGGGTGCAGGAGAATCATTTACAGTTACCACAAAAAAAGATGGTAACTATGAAGACGATTTTTTTGGTAAAAAAGCAAGTTTAACAGTTTCTGGTCAATTGCATGGTGAATCATATGCTCAGGCTTTTAAAAATATTTATACTTTTGGTCCAACTTTTAGAGCAGAAAATTCTCATACTTCAAAACATGCAGCTGAATTCTGAATGATAGAACCGGAAATGGCTTTTTGTGATTTAAAAGAAAATTTAGAAGTAATTGAAAGTTTAATTAAATATACAATTAACTATATTTTTGAAACTGCAAAAGAAGAATTAGAATTTTGCAATGAAAATTTAGAAACAGGATTAATTGATAAATTAAATAATGTAAGAAAATCTAATTTTGTTGTAAGTAAATATGAAGAGGTTATTGAAGTTCTTAAACAAGCAGTTAAAAATGGTCATAAATTTGAAGAATCAAATATTGAATTTGGTCTTGATTTGGCTACAGAACATGAAAGATATATTTGTGAGGTTGTTAATAAGTGCCCAACATTTGTAACCAATTACCCAAAAGAGATTAAAGCATTTTACATGAAACAAGATGAAAATAATAAAACTGTTGCAGCAGCAGATTTATTAGTTCCAGGAATTGGTGAATTAGTTGGTGGTAGTCAAAGAGAAGATAGTTTTGATAAAATTATTAAAAGATGTAAAGAAATGGGAATTGAACCTGAGGATTTAAGTTGATATAACGAACTTAGAAATTTTGGATATTATAAATCATCAGGATTTGGATTAGGATTTGAAAGACTTATAATGTATGTTACTGGAGCTTCAAATATAAGAGATGTAATTTCTTTTCCAAGAACACCTAAAAATTTATTATTTTAAAAGCAAAATATTTTTGCTTTTTTATTTATTATGTATTTCTAGAAAAGGTTTTTTGTACTTATAAATTAGTGTAAAATTATTGTAATAAGTAGGGGGTATTCTATGTTAGTTTCATTTGTTCTTACGTGACAAGATATTGAAGAAAATATTGATGCTACATTACAAAGCATTTTAGATCAAAGTGATAATGATTGTGAAATAATTTTAATTGCAGATAAAATGTTAGAAAGTAATGAGCAACTTTCAATATCAAGAAAATATTTTTGAGATATTGAAAATATAAAAATAGTTATAAATAGTTCAATTCAAGGAGCTTCAGTTTGTTGAAATACAGCTATTGATTTAGCTGATGGTGAATATATACATTTTATATCTCAAGGAGATATAATTAATCCTAATTTTATTAGTTTATTAAAAAAAGAATTGGCAAAATATGATAATAAAGAAATTGATGTTTTAGAATATACTACTCAATTAACTGGTTTATCTGATAAATGCATTGATACTCTATTAGAAAAAGGAAAGATTTATAATTTAAATAATGAATATCAACCTTTTGCTTACTTAAGTACTTCTTTATCAAACAAGTTGTTTAAAACTAATTTACTAAAGGAATTTGGTTTCAAATTTAGAAGATTTGTAAGATATGATATGTTATTTGCATATAAAGTTTTAGGTCAAGCAAATTCTTATTTGTTTTTAAATATAAATGAACCTTTAGAAGAAATGAATTTACAAAAAGTTCAATACTCAGTTTTTGATTTAGTTAATCAATGAACTCATATTTTAAATTATTTTAGAAGAATTGGTAAATTTAAGCCTTTAAAAGATTATTTAAATTATGCATATTACAAAACTATGATTCATATATGATTATGAAATATTAAAAAATTTGATAATAAATTACTAATTAAAAAGTCAGCAAATTTTGCAATAAGAAAATTTGAAGATAAAAGAGAAGACTTTATGAAAAATAATAAAGCATTTTTAGAAACAGAAGATGAAAGGTTCAAAGAAATAATAAAAGGGTTTTCATCATATATGAAAAATTTATTAAAATTAGCTAAATAAAAAAGGGAGATTTTTAATGATAAATCAAGAAAATCAAAAAGATGAAAGAGATTCTTTTAGAAATTTGGTTAAACCACATTTAGGAAGAATATTTTTTGCAAGATTTTTTGATATTATTTTATGTTCAATTCCAACTTTACTATTATCTTTTTTAAATCCAATTCACGATTTAAAAAGTTTACTTATTAACATTCCAATAAGTCAAATAGTATTATTTTTTTATTTTGTTTTTTTGCCATACTTTTGCAAGGGAAATACTTTAGGAAAATTAATTTTTAATTTAAGGTTGAAAAAAAGTAATTATGAAAAAATTAAAATGTCAGAAATTTTCTTTAGAGAATTATATTTTTTATATATCCCTTTATTTTTTTTATTAATTATTCAGATTATTATGGGAATTATTTTATTTACTTCTCCAAGAGATTCCAATAATATGATAATCTTAAAAATAATAAATAATATTGGATATGCTTTTTTAGCAATGTGATTTATGTATATACCTTTAACAATTTATTTGCAAAAAGATAATATTTCAGCAATTGATCTTAAATTAAAAACAAGAGTTTATTATCTTGAAAAAATAATTATAATAGAAAAAAATGAGCAAGAGTTTGATCATGTTCATTTACAAAAAAATAAACCAGGTAAAATTAATCTAGAAGAAATAAAAAAAATAATAGGAGAAGAAGATGAATAATTTTGAAAATACAAAAAATAAATTAATAGAGTTTGTCGAAAAAAAATATTTTACCGGAGCAGTTTTAAAAATTAATAGAAATAAAGAAAATATTTTTTCCTTTTCATTTGGTATTAATGATGTAGATAAAAAAACTAAAATGAATGAAGATTTAATTTTTAGAGGCTATTCTCTTACAAAAACTGTAACTGTGGCTGCGTTTCTAACTTTAATTGATAAAAAGATAATTAGTTTAAATGAACCTTTACATAAATTTTTTCCAGAATTTAAAAATATGAAAGTTTTAAATAATAATGAGATAATCGATGCCAAAAAAGAGATTTTAATTAAACACCTATTAACAATGACATCAGGGTTAGCATATTTCGGAAATAAAAATATAACACAAAAAGAAACAACAGTGTTATTATCAGAATTTGTAAAACCTGTTAATGGTGAATTTATGAATTACAAAGAATTTATAAAAAAACTTTCAAAAATTCCTTTGGAATTTGAACCAGGAACAAATTGGAGATATGGACTATCTCTTGATGTTATTGCAGGTGTTATTGAAAAAGTTACTGGGATGACTTATAGAGATTTTGTAAAAGAGGCAATATTTGATAAATTAGAAATGTCTGACAGCGATTTTTATTTAAAAGACAAAAATAGAGAGGCAAAAGTTTATAATTGAAGTTTAGTAAATGATGAACCAATATTAAAAAAAGTTGAGAATTTTAATTTTTTCATTCAAGAGATTGATAAGGTTCCCAAAATGCCAATGGGTGGAGCTGGTTTATTTACAACTGTAAAAGATTATTTAAAATTTTTAGATTTTTTAATTGATGGAAAAGATTCAAAGGGAAATCAAATTATTAGTAAAAAAATATTAAAAGAAATGACATCAGATAAATTAAAGAAATTGAAATCAAATTTTAGATGAACTTTAAATGAAGATTATAGTTATGGTTATGGGGTTAGAGTAAGAATAAAAAATGACAATTTCCCTTTAACTGAAATTGGAGAGTTCGGTTGAGATGGATTATTAGGGTCAATTGGTTTAGTTGATCCATTAAATAAATTTAGTGTTTGTTTAATGTTAAGTTCAAAACCAGGACATAATAAATTAATTGAAAGTGAGTTTTTTGCAGAACTTTATAAAGATTTAAAAAGTATTTAAATTATTACTTTAATTTTTTAAGTTTTATCTTAAAAAATTGATATTATAGAAAAGTTATAGGAGTTATTTATATGATAAAAGAACTATTAAAAGAATTAAATGATGAGCAACTAGATTCAGTAATCACTACAGATGTTCCTGTAAGAATAATTGCAGGAGCAGGTAGTGGAAAAACAAGAGTTATAACAACTAAAATAGCGTATTTAATAGAAAAAGAAGGAATTTATCCACCAAAAATATTAGCAGTTACTTTTACAAATAAAGCAGCTCAGGAAATGAAAGATCGAGTTAATAAAATAATTCCAAATTTGGATAGAAATCCGTTAATTACAACTTTTCACTCTTTTTGTGTCAGAGTACTTAGAGAAGATTGCGAAGATATAGGAATATCAAAGGATTTTACTATTATTGATGCATCAGATCAGGCGAAGATAATTAGAGATATAATTAAAAAACTTGATATTAGCACTGATAAAAATAGACCAGAAAGAAAAATTTTATCAAAAATAAGTAATTGAAAAGCAAAACAAATTGATTGAAATGAAGCTTATGAAGAAACTTTCAATTTTGAAGAAAAAAAATGAGCAAAAGCATATAGAGATTATCAACAATATTTATATGATAAAAATTATTTAGATTTTGACGATTTAATTTTAAAGGTTCATAAACTTTTTAATGAAAATATACAAATAAGAGAAAAATGAAGAAATAGATTTGATTATATAATGGTTGATGAATTTCAAGATACAAATTACACTCAATTTGATTTGGTTAAATGATTAACAGGTTCAAAAAATAATTTAACAGTTGTTGGAGACCCAGATCAAACTATTTACTCATGAAGAGGGGCAAAAGTTAATATTATTCTTAATTTTAAAAATGAATTTGCAAATTCACGTACAATAATGTTAACTGAAAATTATAGATCAACAAAACCAATTTTGGATATAGCAAATAATTTTATTGATAATAATAAAAATAGAGAAAAAAAAGATATTTTTACTCAAAAAAAAGCGGGAGAAATTGTTCAAGTAAAAGAAGTGGCTTCAAGAAATTTTGAAGCAAAATTTGTAACTAAAAAAATTAAGGAATTAGTTGAAGAAAATAATTATAAATACTCAGATATTTTTGTACTTTATAGAACAAATGCTTGATCTCAAGAATTTGAAAAGGAGTTTCAAAATCAGAAAGTTCCATTTCAACTTATTGGTGGATTTAAGTTTAGAGATAGAAAAGTAATTAAAGATGTAACTGCACTTTTGCGTTCAGTTGTTTTTAAAGATGACTTAGCTATGGAAAGAGTTTTTACATTTACTCCTAAAGTAGGAGCTGTAACAGCTTCAAAATTAAAAATTGCTTCAGAGCAATTGAACTTAAACTTATTTGATTTTTTGACATCTCAAAATCAAGAAGTCAATCAAATATCAAAAAATTTAAATGAACTGGTTGCTTGTTTAATAAAAGCAAGAGAGATTTTTGAAGAAAATAAGAGTATATTAAAGTTAACAGAAACTTTAATTAAAGAATCTGGTTATAGAGACCGATTAGATTTAAAAGATAAAGAAGATATTGAAGCACTACAAAATTTAGAAGCTTATTATGACCAAATGGAAAAATATGATAATTATTATAATGAATCTGAAAATGAATTAAATAGAGCAGTCATGTTTCTACAAGAAGAAGCTTTATCAAGCGATGAAGATAATCAAAGCGAGATAAATAAGGTTACTTTATTAACAATTCATTCCGCAAAGGGATTAGAAAACAAAGTAGTATTTATTGTAGGTTTAAATAAAGATGTATTTCCTTCAAAAATGAGTTTTTTATCAATTGAAAATCTTGAAGAGGAAAGAAGAGCCTTTTATGTTGCTATTACAAGAGCACAGGAAAGAGTATTTATATCGTATGTATCTGGAGAATATTCTTATATTTCTAATGGAGAATTAGGACCTTCAAGATTTATTCAAGAACTTAATCCTGAATTATATGAAATTGAAAAAAGTATTTATTTTCACTCAAATACTGATGTTTCAAGTACTTATAAGGGAAAAGCAAATTTAGAGTTTAGACCTGATAAATTAGAAGCTGGAGTTATTAAGGGAGATAAAATAAAGCATATGATATTTGGAGATGGACTAGTTGTTAAAGTTATTGATAGGTATATCTCAGTGGCATTTTCAGACCCCAAACAAGGGGTTAAAATGATACCAATTAGCTCTAGTGCATGAGAAAAAATATAATAATTTTAATTAAAATTTAAAGCAATTTTTTTATTGTATATGTAACATTTTTATATACAATAATATTGTTAAGGAGGATAATATATGACTTCATTCACAGCTAAAGTAATTGATCCAGTAGGATTACATGCCAGACCTGCATCAGTTTTAACAAAAGAAGCATCAAAATATGCATCAGAAATTAAAATAAAATGCGGAGATAAAGAAGGTAATTTGAAATCAATTATGAACGTTATGGCACTTGCAGTAAAAACTGGTGCTGAAATTACAATTGAAGCAAATGGCGAAGACGAAAGTGCAGCTATTGAGGCAATTGAAAAAGCAATGAAAGATAACTCAATTATCTAGTATTAATAAGCCTTTTTATAAGGCTTTTTTTTATTATTAACATTTTTTAGAAAAAAAATCTTATTTAGTTAAATTAAATGAATTATTTTCTTAAACTTTTTTGAAAAAACTATACCTTTTTTTTCCTTTTTTGGTTATAACATTATAGAAATAAAAAAACATTTCACATAAAAATATCTTCAAATTTAACAAAAGATTTAAATTTATAAATTAACTGAAAAAGTATAAATCAGGAGGTTTATAATAATTAAAGTTAAAAGGATATTTATATTAGTCTTTTCATTGGCTATAAAAAAAGACTAAAATAGCATTACATTAGCCATAATATAAATATTGTATTTTTTGTTTCACTTAATATTTATTTACTAAAAAGTTTTAAGTGAAATCACTTACTTTTCTAGGTAAAATTTTTAACAACAAAACTAGGCACAGTTTCATAATTATAGGCGCTTGTTATAGCGCATTATTCTATAAAAAATAGAATTAAACGAAAGGCGATATATAAAATGGCAAAGAAAAAAAACCAATATTACTATGATTCACTTTCTCCGATTGAATTTGCTTTAAATAAGTTTAAAGGAAGAATGAGATCAGTGAATTGAAATGTAATGAATGACGATAAAGATTTAGAGGTTTGAAATAGAGCTACACAAAATTTTTGATTACCTGAAAAAGTACCAGTTTCAAATGACTTAGTTTCTTGAAAAACACTAACTCCTGAATGACAAGAATTAGTAACAAGAACTTTTACTGGACTTACTTTATTAGATACTATTCAAGCAACTGTTGGAGATGTTGCTCAAGTTCAAAATTCATTAACAGATCATGAGCAAGTTATTTATACTAATTTTGCATTTATGGTAGCTGTTCATGCAAGATCTTATGGAACAATTTTTTCTACATTATGTTCAAGTGACCAAATAGAAGAAGCACATGAATGAGTAATTAATTGTGATAGTTTGCAAGAAAGAGCTAAAGCATTAATACCATATTACACAGGAAATGATCCATTAAAATCAAAAGTTGCAGCAGCACTTATGCCAGGGTTCTTACTTTATGGAGGATTTTACTTACCGTTTTATTTATCAGCAAGAGGTAAATTACCAAATACATCAGATATTATAAGATTAATTTTAAGAGATAAAGTTATTCATAATTATTACAGTGGATATAAATATCAAAGAAAAGTTGAAAAATTATCTCCTGAAAAACAAGCAGAGATGAAAAAATTTGTATTTGACTTATTATATGAATTAATAGATTTAGAAAATAAATTTTTATATGAATTATATGACGGGTTTGGTATTGCAGAAGATGCAGTCAGATTTAGTTTATACAATGCAGGAAAATTTTTACAAAACTTAGGATATGAATCTCCATTTACAGAAGAAGAAACTAGAATCGAACCAGAAATATTTACACAATTATCAGCAAGAGCTGATGAAAATCATGACTTTTTCTCAGGGAATGGGTCATCATATGTTATGGGTGTAACTGAAGAAACATCTGATGAGGATTGAGAATTTTAATTAATGCATGATGATGTTATTAGAATATCAAATAAAGATATTAAAAAACCAAAGGGAAAAGTATTTGTTGTATACTTTTCTTCAGTCTCTAATAATACCCATAGATTTATGGAAAAACTAGATGTAAATGATGCAAGAATTCCCTATGAATTAGATGATCAATTAATTGTTCAAAAGGAATATGTTTTAATAACTCCAACTTATGCTGGAGGCGGCGGAGACACAAAGGGTGCTGTACCAGTTCAAGTAATTAGATTTCTAAATAATGAAAATAACAGAAATTTATGTAGAGGAGTAATAGCTTCTGGAAACACTAATTTTGGTGATACGTTTGCAATTGCAGGACCAATAATTTCTAAAAAATTAAAAGTTCCTTTACTATATCAATTTGAGCTTTTAGGAACAGTAAATGATGTTGAAACAATAAGAAAAATCTTGGAAGATTTTTGAGAGGAATAAAATAATGAAAAAAGATAATATAAAAAATCTTTCTGGTACAAATGAATCAGATGAATATATAAAATTGAATGCCAGAGCTAAATTGTTTGTGCCTGGTCAAGATAACTTTAAATTAGATATTCAAGCTGCAGAATTATATATGAAAGAGCATATTGAACCAAATATGATGAAGTTCTCAACTACTAAAGAAAGAATAGATTATTTAGTAAAAAATCAATATTATGATGATGAAGTTATTAAAAAATATACAATAAAGCAAATTGATGAATTAAGTAAATATGCATATTCATTTGACTTTAAGTTTCCTAGTTTTATGGGAGCTTTAAAATTCTTTAACGCTTATGGTTTAAAAAGTTTTGATGGAAAACAATATTTGGAAAGTTATGAAGATAGAGTAGTTTTAAATGCGTTATTTTTAGGGGGTGGGAACTTCGAAAAAGCTAAAAATATTTTAAAGCAAATTATTTTAGGAAGATTCCAACCAGCAACTCCAACATTTTTAAATGCAGGTAAAAAACAAAGAGGAGAATATGTTTCTTGTTATTTACTTAGAGTTGAAGATAACATGGAATCAATTGCAAGAGCAGTAACAACATCTTTACAATTATCAAAACGTGGAGGGGGAGTTGCAATTTGTTTAACTAACCTAAGAGAATTTGGAGCTCCTATTAAAAATATTGAAAATCAAGCAACAGGTGTAATTCCTGTAATGAAAATTTTAGAAGATTCATTTTCTTATGCAAACCAATTGGGGCAAAGACAAGGAGCTGGAGCTGTATACTTAAATGTTCACCATCCAGATATAATGTCATTCCTTGATACAAAACGTGAAAATGCTGATGAAAAAATAAGAATTAAATCTTTATCATTAGGAGTTGTTGTTCCTAACATTACTTTTGATTTAGCAAAAGAAAATAAAGATATGGCACTTTTCAGTCCATATGATGTTGAGAAAGTTTATAAAAAACCATTTTCAGATATTTCTGTAACTGATGAGTATGAAAATATGTTAAAAAATAAAGATATTAAAAAAACATATATTAATGCTAGAAAGTTATTTCAAGCAATAGCAGAATTACATTTTGAAAGTGGTTATCCATATTTATTATTTGATGATACTGTAAATAACAATAATGCTCATCCAGTAGCTGGAAGAATTGTTATGAGTAACTTGTGTAGTGAAATTGTTCAAGTTTCAACTCCAAGTGAATATAATTCAGATTTATCTTTCAAAAAAACAGGAGAAGATATTTGTTGTAATCTTGGAAGTATGAATATTGCAAAAACAATGGAAAGTGGAGAAGAGTTTTCAGAAGTTATTTATAATTCGATCCTTGCTTTAGATCATGTTTCAAGAAATAGTGATTTATCAAGTGCACCATCAATTGAAAATGGAAATAAAAATAATCATGCTGTAGGTTTAGGTGCTATGAATTTACATGGATTCTTATCAGTAAATCATATTTATTATAATTCACCCGAAGCAATTGACTTTACTAATATGTTTTTCTATACAATGGCTTTCCATGCTTTTAAAGCTTCGAATAGATTAGCAAAAGAATATGGTTCTTTTGCAGGATTTAAAATTTCAAAATTTGCAGATGGTTCATATTTTGATAAATATACTAAATGTGAAAATAACAAATTTATTCCTCAATCAGAAAAAATTAAAAATTTATTTGAAAAATACAAAGTTTCAATACCAACTCAAAAAGAATGAATAGAGCTATCAAATGAAATTAAAAAAACAGGATTAGCTAATTCACATTTAATGGCAGTTGCTCCAACAGGTTCAATAAGTTACTTATCATCTTGTACACCAAGTTTACAACCAGTAGTTGCACCAGTTGAAGTTAGAAAAGAAGGAAAACTTGGAAGAGTTTATGTTCCTGCTTATAAAATTGATTTTGATAATATGGGTTATTATTCATTAGGAGCATATGAAGTTGGTCCAGATCCTATTATTGATATCGCAGCAGCAGCACAACAACACGTTGATCAAGCAATATCATTAACATTATTTATGACTGACCAAGTAACTACAAGAGATTTAAATAAAGCTTATGTAAGAGCCTTTAAAAAAGGATGTGCTTCAATTTACTATGTAAGAGTACGTCAAGAAGTTCTTGAAGATAGTGAAAATTATGAATGTGATGCTTGTGTTATTTAAAAAACCTTAAAGGTTTTTTTTATTTTCATTTTTATTGTAAAAAGTTAAGTTAAATAATTTACAATATTACAAAGGAGAAAGTTATGATAGAGATAAAAAACATAACCAGAAAATTAGGGAATTTTGGTTTAAAGGATGTAAGTTTTACAATAAAGAAAGGTTCGGTTGTTGCCTTTGTTGGTGATAATGGTGCAGGAAAAACTACAACAATTAAAGCTCTTTTTGGTGAACTTAAATTAGATAGTGGAGAAGTTTTAATAGATGGTGAGAATTTATTTAAAAATAATAATTTATCAAAAGTAGCATTTTTTCCAGATTCAAATAATGTACCTTTAGATATAAAAGTACATGAGTATCTGCACTATATATGTGCTGCAAATAATATGAATAAGGAAAGAACTGAATTGAGTATTGATAATGTTTATAGATTATTAGAACTTAGACCATATAAGGATAAAAAAATAAAGCAACTTTCTTCTGGGTGAAAAAAGAAAGCAATTATGGCAAGTGTTTTAGTTCGTTCACCAGAATATATTATTTTTGATGAGCCAACAGCCAATGTTGATGTTGAATCAAAATTATATTTTATGAATATTTTTAAACTTTTATCAAAAGTAGGGATAACAATTTTAATTACAAGTCATATAATTGAAGAACTACAAGAGTTAGCTAATTATTTAGTTTTAATTAAAAAAGGTCAAATAGTTTATGCAAATGATTTTGATAGAAAAAAAGAGCACATAATGGATGTTTATAAAAGACATATGAATGAGCCAATTAAGGACTTACATATTCTAAGAGACTTGTATAAAAATAAAAAGGAAAGAGAGTAATATGGAAAATTTAGTAGTAAATAGGAATAAGAAGAATTTTAGAAATTTTACTTTGCTTTATTCAATTAATTTAAAACTAAGTTTAAAAAACATTGGTTCTATTATTAGTGGATTAGTTTTTTCATTAGTAACTATAATATTCTTTATAACTGAATATTCAAACATTATTGATAAATCAAATATTTCAAGTTATACTTCATTAAAATATTTAACTTTCTTATTTGGGGGAGCAACATTAATTTTTCATATAGTATTAAATTCATTATATTTATTCAAAAGACAAGTAAAAGATGGTATATCTTCAATTGAATTAAGAGCAGGGTATAAAACTTGAAAATCTTATTTAATTAGAGTTCTTATTACTTTTACTGTGGCTTGTATTTATATAACAATACCCTTACTATTTGCAATTATTTTAAATTTAGCTAATTTAAGTGATAGTACATTTTTCTTCAATTTACATTATTCACAAATATTTTTCTTTTACTTTTTAGCTTTTTTTTCAACAATTGTTTTATCTTTAATGATGGTTGTTTTTAAAACTTCATTAGCAACTCTATTTTCAATGATATTTATGTTCACTGTAGTTTTAGCACCAATGTTTGCATCATTTAAATTTATTATGAGTAGCTCAGATTTTTCTAACTGAAAAACAAATATTAAAATGTTAGGGGCCCAAGATTTCTATAATACTTTTAAAAGTGATAATGAACTATTTGATGATGATGAAAATGAAGGACAGTCTAAGTCTTTAAATGGAATACATAAATATTTAAATCAGAGTTTACAACCATTAAATAAATATGAAAATATTGAAGAAAATAGTGAAAGTAAATTTAATTATAAAATAATTCCTGATCAAAAATTTTTCCCTGCTTGAAATTCAAAAAAATATTTAAACCAAAATGAATTTACTTCACAAGAAAATTTTAATTATGAAAAAGCAACTCATATTCTTCTTAAGAATATTGGTTTTGGACAAGTATATTATAATTTTAATGTTTTTGATGATAATACACATGAACAGAAATATTTATTAGAAAAGACTCCCATTTGAAAGATAATTGAAAAAATAAATAGAACAGCATTAGAAAATAGTGAAAAGCTTATTGCTCAAAATGAAAATGAAATACCATCAATATTTGTTAAGAAAACTTATTCTTATGTAAATAATGAAGTTAATTCAAAAGATATTAATATAGAAAATTTCTCAACTCAAATGTCAAATATTTTACCAGAGTATTCAAGTATGTTTTCATTTATTCAAACTTTTTATAATAAAAATAAGACTGCAATTTTAGCTGATAATAAGAATCCATATTCATCAAGTAATTCTTTTTACAATGATATTTTTGACTTTGCTCTTGTAAATACTAGAAATAAAGATTATAGAAAAACTTTAAATTTCTTTTCTTGAAAAAAAGTCTTTGAATCAAACAATAAAAAGTCTTATCAAAATGTTACAGATGACTTTTGTAAATTAACTGTATCAAATAATAGTGACGGAGAACCTTTAAAATTATGTATTAATCAAGAAGTACAAAAACAAAATGATGAAATGGCAAAAGTATATAAAAAATTTCCTGAGTTAACAATTATTAATGCATTAATAATTAACTTATGAAAAGAAGCAATGGAATTTGATGTTGTAAGACCTTCAGGTTGATATTCTTCAAATTCAAGTATTGATGATGGACTTTATTTATATTTTAATGTAGCTAAAAAATCTAATACATTGACTACAGATATATCTAGACATTTTGCAGCTATGTCAACAGGATTATTCTCTTCAAGATTATTAAATGATTCATATAATTCTTCAGGAACTATTTTTTATCAAGGACAATTTTTAAATATAAAAAACATTTTTGATTTTGAAAACTTTAGTTCTGAAAATAAAGAACAAGGTAAAGCAATGAAGCCAATTTATGAAAAACTTAAAATAAAAACCTCGACATCATTTATTATACCTCTTGCGTATTTTATATATATATTAATAATTACACCACTTGGTTATGTTGGTTATTTAGCTTTTAATAAAAAAGCTAAATTATAGAAAGGAGCTTTAATATGATAGAGATAAAAAATATTACTAGAGACTTGGGTGGGTTTGTTATTAACCAAGTTAGTTTTACAATAAAGAAGGGTTCAGTTGTTGCTTTTGTTGGTGATAATGGTGCAGGAAAAACTACAACAATTAAAGCTCTTTTTGGAGAGTTAAAATTAGAGCAAGGGGAAATACTAATGGATGGTAAAAGTATTTTTGATGAGCAAAATCTTCAACGAATTGCTTTTTTTCCAGATTCAAATAGTGTTCCATTAAATATGAAATTAAAAGATTATGTTGCATATATTTGTGCAGTTAATAATATTTCAAAAAAGGAAGCAAAAGAAACTGCTGATAAAATATTTAAAATGCTTTCATTAGAACCTTATATAAACAAAAAAATTAAAAGTTTAAGCGCGGGTTGAAAAAAAAGAGCAATTATGGCAAGCGTTCTAGTGAGAACACCTGAATATATTGTTTTCGATGAACCAACAGCCAATGTCGATGTTGAAGCCAAATTATCTTTTATGAACATTCTTCATGAACTTTCAACAATAGGAGTAACAATTTTAATTACTAGTCATATTCTAGAAGAATTACAAGAGGTTGCAAATTATGTTGTTTTTATCAGAGATGGAGAAGTTGTTTTAGAAAAAGATTTTGATAATAAAAAAGAATCAATTTCACAATTATATAAAGAAGTTATGGCTGAAAAAAATAATGGTGAAAAATTATTAAAAGAAATTTATAAGAGTAAGGAAATGGTGGATTAGTATGGAAACAATTAAAACAAAAGTTTTAAAAACTAAAAAGCCAAAAGAATTTAATGGATTTAAAACTTTATATCTTATAAATCTTAAAAGATTACTTAGAAATAAAGCAGTGTTGGCTACTGCAATAATTTCAATTATTGTAACTTTAATACTTTCTTCATCTGTAGCTGGTTTATTGAATACACCAATTAATGCTTTTGAAATTGGTGTAATTATTGTTTCAATTTCATTTATTTTTGAAGTGTTTTTCTTTATTGTGTTTATGATTATAATGTCTACCGAACTTATTAAAAAACAAATGCAAGATGGAATTCAAAATATTGAAACACGATCTGGTATTAAATTTAATAGTTCTTTCTTATTAAGATGATTTGTATTTATTACTTTTGTTGGTGGAATTGCGCTTATCAATTCAATTTTAAAAATAATTATTGCATCATCAATTGTTTTAAAATTTGATTTAATATCGGGTATTGTTTTAAGCACATGTGTCTTTTATTTCTTTTTAACTATTGTTTGAAGTCCGATAGTATTTTTAGTAACAATTCTATGCTCAATTGCTTGAAGCGTAATGATAAATATATTAATTGCGATGATTCTTTGTTTATCTGGTCTTTTCTCTTCATTAAGTTCTATGACAGATTTTACAAGAATTAATAATTATGATTCTGTTATGAAAACAAATATAAAAATAAATATTTCTAAATCATTTTATGATAATTTCAAAGATGACAAAGCTGTAAATTCAATTTTTATTGATTCAAAAGCAAATGAAAAAAGTTCATTGTTTTTAAATCAAATTCAGACTAATTTAGAACTAGAATCTTTAAATGCGCAAGATATTAATTATTATAATTTATCGAATTTAGGACAGAGACAAGGATTAGCATTTGACAGTCTAATTGCTGCTTTATATGGTGGTGGTGCAAATATTCATTATGCAGAGGTAGAAATAACTGAGCCAGAAGATACAATTAAAAGTGAAATTGCAAAACCAGTTTTACAAGATACAGAGATTTTTAAAATTTTAAATGAAATTTACCAAACTATATTGACTGGTATGAAATCAAATAATAATAAACCAACTATATCTAGTCCTGGATTTAAAGGTGGATATTTAGATGAATTATATGGAGCTGAATCAGGGTTTCACAATTTATCTCCTTTGATTAAATGATTAAAAAAGCAAGAAGATACAAAAAAATATTCTGCTTTATTGGATTGAGTTAATTCTATTTATTCTAAATATGCATTTATTTTAACTGGAACAAAAATGATGGAACAAAATAGAACTTATATTTTCGCAAGTGATTTTGATGAGTTATGAAAACTACTTGAGAAAAAAGAAACTGTAGTGGAAAATTCTCAGGTTCATAAAGTCTATAAAAGATATCCAGAATTATTGATTATTAATAATATAATTACAGAGGCATGATTAAATAATATGCTTTGAAAAGCAGAACTTTATAACTCAGTTTGAGGATTGTCAAGTGAAGAGTCTAATTTTAATGATGCAGCTCAAGCATATCAAGCATATCAAGGTTGAGCCAATGAATCTATTTTAAAAAATAATATTAATATCTTTCAGCACTTTTCAATAATGTACAGTCAATTATTCGGAAGTGCATTTAATAAGGACTTAGTTTTTTCAAAATCAGTGCTAGCATATTCAGGAATAACAAATGGTTATACAAATTATTCGGAGTTAGCAAAATATGATTTAAGTGAAAATAAAAGTAATGAAGCATTAACTCCAATTTTTGAAAAAGCTAATTTAAAGAAAAAGTTTGGGTATAATGTAGCAGTTAGTTATTTAATATATTTACTTGTATCATTTGGTTTAAATTATTTGGTTTATTTAGTATGATCAAGAAAATCTAAAATTTAAAAACATCATAATAGATGTTTTTTTTTTTTTTTTTAATTTGTATATAATAATGAAAAAGGAAACTAATTTATGGAAAATAATTTCTTTGTTAGATATATTGATGACGAATCTTTAATTGAATATAAAGAGAAAAAAGAATTTAAAAAAAGTAAAGGTTTTTTTGGACTATGATTTTTCTATTGAAAAAAATATAAAGTTAAATCTATTTTTGCAATAATTTTTATACTTTTAGTTTCTGGTTTTTCAGTATTTAATATTCTTATTGCAAGACAAATCACTTCAATTTTAATTGGAGAGTCTTTAATTGAAACTTTAAATAATAAGGAACTACTATCTGAAATCATAACTGGTTTAATTCCTCTAGTTGGTGAAGAAAATGAAAAATTATTAGAGATGATAAATGAATTTCTAGCAAGCAATGATTTAGAAATGCCTAAGGAATTAGTTAATAATATATTGCAAAAATTTTATTTTGATTATTTAAGCTATGATGGTAAAAATGTTGTAGCAATATTTTTTGGATTATCTATTACAAAAATGCAATGAGTTTATATTTTATTAGCAACAATAGGATTAGTAATAGTTTGTATGTATATTGCATATTGTTTTTGTGGAATTATAAGCGAAGAATCTCAAACAGATTTAAAAAATAAATTAATAAAATCTTTATTAACAAAAAATGTAGATTTCTATAATAAGAATTCACAGGGAAAAATTACAGAGACAATAGTTAAAGATTGTAAAAATATAGCAGAGCAATTAAAGGTAGCTCCAATAATTTTATTATTTATTGTTTTTTCAACAGTTGGTTCAACTGCAATGCTAATATATATTGATAAATTAATTTCTATATTAATGTTTAGTCTAATATTATGCGTAATGCTAATTGCATTATCTGTTGTTTTATTTATTGCTAAACCAGTAAAAAAAAGTATGGATGCTAAATCAAAAAGTGATTCTGAAATTACTGAAAAAATATCAGCAATACGATTAATTAAATCTACTGGAACTTGGGAAAAAGAAATTGAACATTTTAATCAAGATAATCAAAAACAAAATAAGTATAATCGAAAATTGAATTATGCAATATCTATAATTCCTGGAATTATTATTGGTGCAATTGGGTGTCTTACATTATCTTCTATTGTTTTTGGAGTTTTCATTTATGCAAATGATACAAGTAAATTGATAACAGTATTTTCTACATTCACTGCAGGTATTTTTGTAATGGTGACACCAATTTTTCAATTAAATACTATTTTGCAAAGTATTAGTTCAACAAATAAATCTTCACAAAATATTGCAAGTATAGTAAATGATGAAGATAATATAATTGAAATTGAAAATCCAAAGTTCATTAATAAAAAAGGAATTGAGAGTATAGTTTTTGATAATGTTTCATTTGCTTATCCATTGTCTCCGGAAAGTAATATTTTAAATAATTTATCTATAAGTTTTGAAAAGGGAAAATCATATGCTTTTGTAGGTCCATCTGGTTGTGGTAAGTCAACAATAACAAGATTACTTTTAAGATTTTACGAAAATTATGAAGGTTCAATTAAAATTAATGGAGATATGGAATTAAAAGATATTGAATTAAAGGACTGGCTTGAAAATATTGGTTATGTAGATCAAGAACCACAAATTCTTTCTGGAACTATTAAAGAAAATTTACTATATGTTAAAAATGATGCTACAGATAAAGAAATTATTGATGCATGTAAAAAAGCAAAGTTACATGATTTAATTATGAGTTGAGAAAAGCAATATGATACTTTTTTATTTGAAAGAGGAAAACAACTTTCAGGGGGACAAAAGCAGAGGCTTGTAATCGCAAGAACATTTTTAAAAAACCCAAGTTTAATTATTTTAGATGAAGCTACAAGTGCATTAGATAATTTAGTTGAAAAGGAAATTTCAATTGAGCTAGATAAGCTTATAGTTGGAAAAACAACAATAACAATAGCACATAGATTAACTACAATTAAAAACTATGACAAGATCTTTGTATTAGATTCCTTCAAAAAAATTGCTCAGGTTGGAACCTTTAATGAACTAATAAAAAAAGATGGTTTATTTAAAGAGTTATATGAAGTAGATAAAGGAGAAAGTTAAAATGATAAAAATTAAAAATGCTTTTAATGCAAAAAATAATTGAAAGACAACTATTATTTTATTTATTTTTTTATCATTAAGTTCAATTCTTATTTTATTTTTACTTCCAATGGTTTTTGAAACACAAGATGGAGAATTAATAAAATTAAATTTAGTTGGGAAAAAAGAAAATACAATTTCTTTTGCACAAAAGGAAATACAAAATGATCAAACAAAAATTCTATGAGATTTTGATTATAGTTATACTTTATTTACATATCAAAATTTATGAGCTTATTTTGGTTGATTCTTTTTAATTTTATTGCTTACTTTAAATCATTTTACTCTATTAAAAAAAACAAGAGGCACTAGAAGACTTGTAAGTTCATCAATTATTTTAGTTGCATCATTTTTATTATTAATGATTACAATAAATTATATGGTTGCATATTCTCAATGAGTTGATGCTTATGGAAGAGTTTTAAAAAAGGTTTTAAAAAAATCAAGATTAGGTAAATTAAAACAAGCCTTAATGTTTATTTTCTCAGTCTTTTTTATTATTATGAGTTCTTATAATATTTATGTAGAAAAAAAAGTAACTTATAAAGTTGTAAAAAGAATAATAGAAAAACAAAAACTGATTGAAGTTAATAATTAATTTTTAAAGCGTTTTTAATAATTTCAAATTGAAACAATAATTTAAAACATACATAGTAATTAAAAACTCATTTAATTAGTTACTTTTTTTATATGCTCTTTACACTCTATATATACAATATTTGTTATAATATATTTGTTTTAAAGGAGAGATTTTAATGTCTAAAAAAATGTCAGGAATTGGAGCAAGTAATGGTATATCAATCGCTAAGGTTTATATATTAGATGAGCAACCAATAAAAATTTCAAAAGAAATACCAAAAAATATTGAATCGGAATTAACACTTATTACATCATCTATTGTAAAAGCTAAAACTGATTTAGAGAATTTGCAAGTAATTGCAAAAGAAAAATTAGGGGAAGAGAAAGCTGCTATTTTTGAAGCTCATGCTTCAATTTTAGAAGACCCTGCAATGGCAGAGGAATTTACAGCTTTAGTTAAAGAAAAAAATTATAATGCAGCAAGAGCAATCAAAGAAGTTGCAGATAAATATATGTCTATGTTTGAAGCTATGGATGATGATTATTTTAAAGAAAGAGCTGCAGATATTAAAGATGTTACTGAAAGATTAATTAGATATGTTTTAAATATTCCACTTGCAGATTTAGCAACAATTAATGAAGAAGTTATTATTGTAGCTGAAGATTTAACACCTTCACAAACTGCACAATTAAATCCTAAATTTGTAAAAGGATTTGCTTGCAATATTGGTGGAAGAACTAGTCATGCTGCTATTATGGCAAGAAGTTTGGAAATTCCAGCAGTTTTAGGTTTAAAAACTATTTTACATGATGTAAAAGATAAAGATGTTTTAGCAATGAATGGTGAAACTGGTGATGTTGAAATCAATCCTTCAGATAAAAATAAATGAAAAAAATTAGCAGAAAACTTTGAAAAGGAAAAAGAGGAATTAAAAAAACTAAAGGATAAGCCAACTCTAACTAAAGATGGATTTGATGGATTTGTTTTGGAAGGGAATATTGGAAGTCCTAAGGATGTTGAATCAGTTCTTGAAAATGGTGGAGAAGGAATTGGTCTATTTAGAAGTGAGTTCTTGTATATGGATAATGACCATTTTCCAACAGAAGAAGAGCAGTTTATTTCTTACAAAAAAGTTGTTGAAGAAATGAAAGGTAAAATTACTATTATTAGAACTCTAGATATTGGGGGAGATAAAAAATTATCATATTTTTCATTCCCACATGAAATGAATCCATTTTTAGGATATCGTGCTATTAGATTTACCTTAGATAGAAAAGATATTTTTAGAGATCAAATAAGAGCTTTATTAAGAGCAAGTGCTTTTGGACCAGTAGGTATTATGTTTCCAATGATAGCAACTATTGATGAATTTTTAGCAGCAAAAAAATTTACATTGGAATGTAAAGCAGAGTTGACAAAGGAAGGTCATAAAGTTGGTAAAGATTTACAAATTGGAATGATGGTTGAAATTCCTGCCGCTGCAGTTAATGCTGATAATTTTGCAAAACACGCAGATTTCTTTTCAGTAGGTACAAATGATTTAATTCAATATACAATGGCAGCTGATAGAATGAGTGAAAATGTTACTTACTTATATCAACCATATAATCCTTCAATTTTAAGATTACTAAAAATGACAATTGATGGTGCACACAAACATGGAAAATGAGCAGGAATGTGTGGGGAGATGGCAGGAGAACCTGATGCGTTACCATTACTAATGGGATTAGGTCTTGATGCTTATTCAATGTCTGCAACAAGTATTTTAAAAGCAAGAAGTATTATGTCAAAATTAACTTTAAAAGAAACACAACAATTGGCAACTAAGGCATTAGAATGTGAAAATTCAGATCAAGTTTTAAAATTAGTTAAAGCAGTAATGAAAGATAAATAATTTAAATAAATGATTCATAAGAATCATTTATTTTATTTAAAATAAATAATAATAACATTTTTTTGTTATAAAATAATGAGTGAGGAGAAGGTAAATTATGGGATTATTCACAAAAAATAAAAAACTAGAAGTATTTGCACCAGTTGATGGTGAAATTATTGACTTATCAAAAGTTGAAGATGAAGTATTTTCAGAAAAAATGTTAGGAGATGGAATTGCATTTATTCCCGAAAATGGAGAATTTGTAGCACCAATAGATGGAAAACTTGTAACAGTTTTTCCAAGTGGTCATGCATATGGAATTTCAAATTCAAATGGTGTCGAAATTTTATTACATATTGGATTAGACACAGTTTCTCTAAATGGTGATGGTTTTGATATTAAAGTAAAACAAGGAGCAAATATTAAAGCTGGAGAGTTGTTGGTAAATGTAGATATGGCAAAGGTTTCTAAAAAAGTACCTTCAATGAATACACCATTAATATTTACAACTGATTCAATGAATGGAAGAAGTTTTGAAGTTTTAAAAACTGGTAAAGTTAAAAAAGGTGATTTAATAATTGAAGTTAAATAATATTTTTTATGAAAAGCCCTATTAGTTAGGGTTTTTCATTTTTTTTGGAGTAAAATAAAAAAAGGTGATTTAATGAAAGAAAAGATAACCAAATTAAGAGATAAGCATTTTAATTTAAGTGAAGAGACAAAATTCAGATTTGACCTATTAAATTACAAAACAGATGGAATGATTTTTTTAACTTCTGTACTAATAGTGCCTTTTGTTTTGTCTTTATTTGTGTCTTATTTTGGTTATAATAACAATGAAGTCTTTGCTCTTTTATATTTAGTATCTGTTATTGTGGGAATGGTTTTTAATATGCTTAGAAATGGACCTGGTTTTTTTAAAGGAGGCTACTTTTGAATTTATCTTTTAATTATTGGTCCTCAAATTGTTTTCATTTTTACAGGACTTTTAATGTCATTATTTAATTCTTCATTAAATAATGACCCAAAGTTAATATCAGCATTTTCATCTATAATTACTATGATATTGACAGAAGTTATAATTATAATTTTGGCTATAATTTATGATAGAAAAATCTTTAAGAGATTTAAAGAAACTTTAAAAACTAAATGAAAAGAAGTTATTGTAATTGCAGTAGCAGGGACAATAATATTATATTTTGTTTCAACATTTATATTTTTAAATTTAATTGAGACTAAATTAATGGGAGCTTCAGAAAGTGAAAATCAAAAGAATTTAATAGGGATATTAAGAGATAGCGATAAATCAATTACTATAGCATATGTTATACTATTATTTATCCTTACTGTTGTTGTAGCTCCTTTTTGTGAAGAGTTATGTCTTAGAAATTCTTTCAATTTAAATGCTTCTAATAGATGATTAGGATTTGTCGGTAGTGCAATGTTCTTTGGTTTTGTTCATTATGGACCAACTTTTGATTTTGGACATATATTGAGTTACTCTGCAGCGGGTTTTATATTATCGGGAATATTTTTATTTACAAAAGGTAATATGACTTTCTCTTGAATAGTGCATTTGCTAAATAATTTATTGGCATTTATTTTAATATTAATTATTATTTAAAAAAAGAAAAACGAGGTTGTTATGACAATAATAAAAGTGAACCAAAATGATGTTGATCAAACTATTTTTAATTTTATTAAAAAAAATTTTAAATCTACAAATTTATCAATTATTTATAAATGATTTAGAAAAGGAAAAATTAAAGTTAACGATATTAAAGTTAAAGATACAAAGCAAAAAATTAAATTAAATGATGAAGTTAAAATTTATGATAGTAGTGAAACAGAAAAAAGAGATCAATTTATAGAAATTGATTTTTCTGATTTAGAAATTATTTATGAAGATGAAAATATTGTTATTGTTGATAAACAACCAAATCTTGAAGTTCACTCACCAATAAATATAAATTTAGATCAAAAAGTGAAAAGCTACTTAAAAGATAAAAAAGAGTATAATCCAGATTTAGAAAATAGTTTTGTAATAAGTCATGTTCACAGAATTGATAAACTTACAAAAGGTTTAGTTATTTATGCAAAAAATAAAATTACTCTAGATATTCTTTTAAATGAATTAAATAATAAAACTAAAATTAAAAAACTATATTTAGCAAGAACAGAAAATAATAATTTAGAAACAGGAAAAATATCAGGATACATTAAATATGATAATGATAATCAAAAAGCTAAATTTAGAATTGAAAAATTCAATAATGCTAAAAAAGTTGAACAAATAAATAAGATAATTGATGAGCAAAATAACATATATGAAATTCAAATATTAACTGGAAGAAAACATCAAATTAGAGCTGTTTGCAATTTTTATAAATCACCAATATGTAAAGACTTTAGATATGGTGGCAAAAGAAGTCACCTAAGAGAAATAGACTTAATTGCTTACAAAATAATTTTCAATAATTTTGACGGTCATTTAGAATACTTAAATGGTAAGGAATACAAATCAAAATATAATTTTTAATGTTAAAATTAAAATAATATATTAGGAGGTTAGCAATGTTATCAACAAGACAAGGTATTTTTAGTGTTATTGTTGGTACAACAATCTCTACTTTAAATGCAATAATTCAATTTCTAACAATGTATTGAGTGTTAGAAAAGTTTGGAACTGAATTTAACGGGTTTGTGCGTTTAGTAACATCATTTTCTGCAATTATAGCAACAGCTGAAGGCGCATTAGGAATTGCAGCATCAATTTTACTTGTAAAGCCCTTAGTTAATAATGATTGAATTAGTGCAAATGAGATTTACTCAACAGCAAAAAAAAGTTTTAGAAGATCAGCAATTGTTGGCTTAGTTTTAGTAACTGTAACTGCACTTGCATATCCATTATATGCTGGAGTAAATGCTCAAGATAGTAGTATTTTTGATCCAAATAGTTGAAAAAGTATTGGTTTAACTTTAAACGATGGACAATTTGCTGCTTATTGACAGCTAATGATTATTGCTTTAATTTTTGGCTCAAAAAATTTCGTTTCTGCTTATTGATTTAGTGTTTATGAAACTATAATTATAGCTGATAATAAAAATGTTATAAGAAGAATAACAATTCTATTTACAGATATTTTAGTAAATGGATTAACATTTTATTTATTAGCAATAGCTCAAAATCCAATAATTGCATTTATTCCTATTTTACTTTATTCACCAGTTAAAGGATTATTGATATATTTATATGTTAAAAGAAAATATTTATGATTAAAATACTATCGTGATTTTAATAGCTTTAAATTAAATACAACAACTTCAAAAATAACTTGATCTAATTTAGGATCTACTTTATTGTTAAATTCTGACATTGCAATAGCTTCAGTTATTTTTGGTTTAAATGTTTCATCAACACTTTCACTATATTTAGTTGTTGCTTTAAATGTTAGATTAATAATGACTAATTTTATTGTTTCTTTTAGAGAATTTTTTGTTACATTAGTTGCTAGAAGAGGAAGAATTAATTGAAGTAGTTATGCTAAATATGAACTTTATACTTATTTAATAGCAGCTTTTACATTTATTAATATGTCGATATTATCACCATACTTTGTTAGTGCACTTTATGGTAAAAATATTACTTTAACTGACCCAACAAATCCAAGTACAAGAGCTTTTGAATTCATGTTTTATACACCAAATTTCTCAATGCTTTATGCAGCTGTAACCGCTTTTACTATTCTTTGTGATAGTCAAATGACTTTAATTCAAGCAAAAGGTCGATATGGTGAAGTTTCAAAATTTCAAAATATAATTGGAGTTGCTTATATAGTTACAGCAATTCTAATTCCATTTGTACTAGTAACATCTGGTGTTGGTGGAATTAACAGTTTAGTAATTGGAGTTATAAGTATGTATTTAATTAAACTATTTTGCTTAATTATTAGATATGGTTATTTATGAGTTTATGTTTGAAAATATGTTACTTATAATTCTAATAAAAAATATGTGGCAAATAATTTCTTGATATTAATAGTTCCAACTTTTATTGCAGCTTTATTAAATATATTTGTGATTAGTCAATATTTAGACATTAGAAAAGCAACGGGAGAGGGTGCTCATATTGCGCCTTTAATTGGGCTATTCTTTGGAAGTATTTTCTCAACAATTTTTGCATTAATATTATTTTCATATATTCTCAATGCAAAGTCTTTTAATGGAATTATAAGAAATCTTCCAATTATTCAAAAAACTCTTTTAAGAAAAACTTCTCAATCAAGAAAGAAAAATTTGGAAGAATATGGTATTGATGTTAATGAAATTGTTGATAAAGGAAGTCAAATTTCTCATGCTATGTATGGCATTGAAGAAACAACAATTAGTTCATCAGTAATAAATGAGTCAACTGTTATTAATGTTAATCCCAAAAATGAAAATATTTATGTTTTAAAGGGAAAATAAAATTGATTTATATCAATTTTTTTTATTTACTTTTTAAGAATATTTAAATAGTCACTAGGTGCTATAATTTATAAAGGTGAAAATATGACAAGTTCTTTAATATTTATTGTTATAGGAATATCAATGCTATATTTATTTATGTTTTATACATCAGGCTTAATATTCATTGAATTTTTTAAATTTAAGATCAAAAATCACTTTGTGGCAATTGCTACGGGTTTTTTTAGTTATTTTACCTTTATATCTGTTTGTACCTTTCCTTTGCAATTAATATCAGTTTTACCTTACGTTTTTTTTGTCTATTATATATTTGCAATTACTATAATTTACCTACTATTTTGCTTTATATTTATAAAATTTTGACTAAATACTAATTTTTTCAAGTTGGATTCCTTAATATTTTTATTAGTGGTAGCTGTTTTTATTGGTATAGATTACTTTTCAGTTAACAGCATTTCAAGAGAAAATTTTAGTAGACACAAAAATACCTTAGCTATTTTATATTGATTAAAAGATAACCAAGTTTCATTTTTTAATGATTCTACTCTATTTAATTTTCTTGGATTTAAACCATTTCAAGGTTGATATACTTTCCAACTTTCTGTAATAATGATGGTTAATGTTGAGCCTTATCAGTATAAAGATCTTATAGTTCCTTTATTAATAATTTTAGATGCTTTTATAATAACTTCAATCTTATTTTTATTTTATGAATCATTTACACCTAAAATGAGATTAAATAATAGGGTAGCTGTTTTTTTTATAAGTTTGGTAACATTTATTATTACAAGAATGATTTTTTGATGATTAGATTATTCCATATTTACAGGAGATATGATTTTACTTTATTTAATTTTTTATGCGACAACTATGTTGTTAAGATATACAACTCTAAATGTTAGAGAAAGATATAACCCTATTTTTATAGGTTTTGTATTGGGGGGCTATATTTCCTTTTCTTGAGAAAGCTCATATCAAATATTATTTTTATTGTATGCTTTTATATTTTTAATCCAAAGGAGATTTAATCAAAACTTTACAAAAGACATTCTAAAAATTGCTATTTTCCCAATGGTTGGCTTTATTTTCTATAATATTATTTTGAGATTATATTTACAAGTTGTTATTTTTGGATCAATTCTTGTACTAATGCTTCTAGCTTCTTACTTAATGAATAGACGTTATAGTTTTGTTGCAAAATTTGAACTATTTTTAGAAAATCATAATTTATTTACTGTCCTATTTGTGCCAATATTTTTTATGACAATTTCAACAGCATTTATATTAGCCTTTAATGAAAACATTTTAGCTGAAAAATATAATTCATTAAATATAATTTATATTTGAACTTCTTTAGTAGAAAATAATATAGCAAAGCAATTTTTAACTTTTATAATATCAATGACACTATTAACATGTTCTTTTGTATGAGTTTTCTTTAGGAAAAAAGTTAAATACGATTTAATAACTAATTGTATTGATTTATTTTTAGTTAGTTATCTAACATTTTATAATCCAATTTCAGTTAGATTTATAAGTACATTCTATCCAAAAATGTTTGAAACTAATGGAATGGTTCTAGTTGTTTTGTTATTTACATTCATAAATGCATTACCTTATGCCATTAAAACAAAAAAAACAATTCAAGAGTCAAACGATGTAATAGTTATAAAAAAATATTCAAGAGTCAATTTTTAATAAGGAGAAATTTTAATGAAACAAATTATAGAAAAAATAAACAAATTAAAAGAAAACCTTAATAAATGAGGTCATGCTTATTATGTTTTAGATAAACCATTAGTGGATGATTCAGAATATGATAAGAGTTTAAATGAGTTAATAAAATTAGAATCTCAATACCCACAATTAATTACATTAGATTCTCCCACACAAAAAGTTGGTGGAGTAGTTATGGATAAATTTGAAAAGTATAAACATAAGCAACCAATGTTAAGTTTAGCTAATGCATTTAATGAAGAAGACTTAGAGAATTTTAATGACCAAATTTTAAAGGAAATTGAAAATAAGAAGTACAATTTTTTTGTTGAGCCAAAAATTGATGGGTTATCAATATCACTAATATATAAAAATGGGAATTTATTTAAAGGAGTAACTAGAGGAGATGGAATTTATGGTGAAGATGTTACTTCAAATGTTAAAACAATAAAAAGTATTCCTCTTTCAATATCTGATAAAAGTGAGTATGTAGAAATTAGGGGAGAAGTTTTTTTATCTAAAAATGAATTTGAAAAATTAAATAAACAGAGATTATTAAATGATGAAGAAATTTTTGCAAATCCAAGAAATGCAGCAGCAGGAACTTTAAGACAACTTGATTCAAGTATTGCTAGTTCAAGAAAACTTGATGCATTTTTATATTATTTTATGGACAGAGAAAAATTTCATACTCACAGTGATTCATTGAAATATTTAGAAACAATGAATTTTAAAGTAAATAGTTTAGGAAAGATTTGCAATAATATTAAAGAAGTTTATGAACATATACAAACCATTCTTTTACAAAGAGAAAAACTGGAATATGAAATAGATGGTGTAGTAGTTAAAATTAACGATTTTGATTTATATGAAAAAGTTGGTTATACTGCAAAATCACCTAAGTGAGCTATTGCATTTAAATTCCCAGCAGAAACTAAACAAACAAAACTGAAAAATATTTTTTCAACTGTTGGAAGAACAGGAAGAATTACTTATAACGCTTCATTAGAACCTGTTCAAATTGCAGGTACAACAGTTCAAGCAGCAACACTACATAATGCAGATTTCATTATTCAAAGAGATATTAGAATCGGGGGAGAAGTCAAAGTAAAAAAGGCTGGAGATATTATTCCCGAAGTAATTTCACCAATACAAGATGAAAATTATTTTTCATTAAAAAAATGAAAAGAAGAAAAAAAATGTCCTCAATGTCATTCAATTTTAGAAAGAGTTGAGGGAGAAGTAGATCAGTATTGTATAAATTCCCAATGTCCCAGAAAAATTGTTAGAGGTTTAGAACATTTTGTTTCAAGAGATGCTATGAATATTGAGGGTTTAAGCATAAAAATAATTGAAAAACTTTACGATAATAAATTTGTAAGTACTGTCTCTGATATCTATAAATTAAATAAGTTTCGACAACAATTAATAGAGTTGGATAAAATGGGTGAAAAATCTGTTAAAAATCTTTTAGAATCAATAGAAATTTCTAAGGCAAATTCTTTAGAAAAATTATTTTTTGGTCTTGGAATTAGACATGTTGGTAAAAAAACAGCAAAGACCTTAGCTTTAAGTTTTAAAAATATTGATAAAATTTCAACAATAACTTTTGAAGAGTTAGAACAAATAAATGATGTAGGACCAATAGTTGCAAAATCAGTATGTGATTGATTTACTATTAAACAAAACAGAGAGCTGATTAAAGAATTAAATGAACTTAAAATAAATATGCAGTATTTGGGTAATGAAGGAACTAAAAATAATGATAAAATAACATTGAAGAGTTTTGTTATTACAGGTACATTAAGCAAACCAAGAAACTATTTTAAAGATTTGCTTGAAGAATATGGAGCAAAAGTTATTGATACAGTGAGTAAAAAGACTGACTTTTTATTAGCAGGAAATGAAGCTGGAAGCAAATTAGAGAAAGCTCAAAAATTAGGAATTAATATTTTATCAGAAGAGCAGTTTTTAGAAATGATAGGAGAATAAAAATGACGATTAATTTAGAATTATTAAAAGAGCTTCAAGAAGATGCTATGTTGGATTTATCAGAAAAAGAATTACAAAATATTCTAAAATATGAAAATATTATTTTGAAAAAGTTTGAAAAGGTTTTATTAGTTAATACAGATAATGTTGAAGAAATGCATTATCCTTTTGATATAACTACAAATAAATTAAGAGAAGATCAAGAAGTAAAGACTTTGCCCAAAGATGAGATTTTAAAAAATGCTCCAAGTGTGCATGACGACTTTATTACAATTGTAAAGGTGGTTAAATAGTATGAATTTTAAAAAAACTACATTAAAAAAATTGCATGAACAATTAGTAAATAAAGAATTAAAAACTACTGATTTAATTAAGAGTGTTTTAGATTCCTCAAAAGCTGATTGAGATAGCAATTTTCTAATTACCTTGTGTGAAAAAGAAGCTATGCAAAGGGCCATTGAAATGGAAAACAAAATTGAAGAAGAAAATGTATTAAGTGGAATTCCATTTATTCATAAAGATAATATATCAACTAAGGGAATTCTAACTACGGCTGGTTCAAAAATCTTGTCAAATTATATTCCTTCTTTTGATGCAACAATTGCAAAAAAATTTAATAATGCAAATTCTATCTTAATAGGTAAAGCTGCATTAGATGAATTATCTATGGGAGGAACAGGTTTATTTTCATTTAATGGAGAAGTTAGAAATCCATATGACAAAAATAGAATTGCTGGGGGAAGTTCAAGTGGTAGTGCTTATGCAGTTGCAAAGGGAATTGTACCATTTGCAACTGGGGGAGATACCGGAGATTCAATTAGAAAACCTGCAAGTTTAACAGGTATTGTTGGTTTCAAACCAACTTATGGTTCTATTTCAAGGTATGGTGCTATTCCGTATGCTCCTAGTTTAGATCACTTAGGCTTTTTCACAAATAATGTTGAAGATTTAGCTTATTTATGTGAAGCAACATATGGAAAAGATGAAAAAGATTTTACATCAATCGATAATAAACAAGAATTTGTAAAAAATATTAATAAGTTTAATAAGAAAATAAAATTTGGATATATTAAAAGTGTAAATAAATTTTTAAAGGGTCAATTATTAAAAGATTATCTTAAATTATATGAAACTTTAAAAGCTGATGGTCATGAAGTTATAGAGTTGGATTTTAATAAAAAGTTACTTGAAGCTATACCAGCAGCATATATGATGATTTCTTTTGCTGAAGGAGTTTCTTCAAATTATAATTTGGATGGAATTAAATTTGGATTAAGAGCCAAGGGAAATAATTACAAAGAAATAATAAAAAATTCTAGAACTCAAGGATTTGGTGAAACTGTTAAAAGAAGATTTTTAATTGGAAGCTATCAATTAAAATCTGAAAATCAGGAATTACTTTTAGCTAAATCAAAAAAAGTAAGAAGACTTATTGTTGAAGAATTAGAAAAATTATACAAACAAGTTGATATTTTAATTTTACCTCCAACTTTTGAACCAGCTCCAACTGTTGATCATGTATATGGTGTTGATGTAGAACAAAAAGGAGATGGAGATTTTATTTTTGCAGAAGATATTTTAATTTTGGCAAATTTTAATGGAATGCCATCAATTACAATTCCCTTTGTTTCACAAGAAAATATGCCAATTGGAATTAATTTAAATGCAAAACCTAAAGAAGACTTGAAAGTCTTACAAGCTGCAAAATATTTGGAAACTATTATTGCAAAAAATTTTAGACAAGTAGGTGATTTAAATGAATAACTTTGAAGTAGTTATAGGAATTGAAAATCATATTGAATTAAAAACTAAATCAAAAATGTTTGGTTTAGGTCCAGTTACATATGGAGAAACTCCAAATTCACAAGTTTCAGAAATTGATATGGGTTATCCTGGAATTTTACCATCAGTAAATAAAGAGGGTGTAAGATTAGCTTTACTTACTTGTAATGCTTTAAAAATGAAGATTGATTCACTTTTAAGATTTGATAGAAAAAATTATTTCTATCCTGATTTAGTAAAAGGTTATCAAATTACGCAACAATTTTTTCCAATTGGAAAAGAAGGAAAAATTGAAATAAATTTAGAAAATGGTAAAAAGAAATTTATTGAAATTGAAAGACTTCATATTGAAGAAGACACTGCTAAACAAACACATAAAGATGATTTAACATACATTGATTTTAATAGAAGTGGTGTGGGCTTAATTGAAATTGTTTCAAAGCCTGTGATAAGAAGTGCATTTGAAGCAGTTGAGTATGTAAATCAATTAAGAGAATTATTATTATTTTTAGGAGTAAGTGATGTAAAAATGAATGAGGGTTCTTTAAGATGCGATATAAATATATCTTTAAGACCATATGGTTATGAAAAACTTGGTTCAAAAGTTGAAATCAAAAATTTAAACTCACTAAATAATGTTAAAAAGGCAATTGAATTTGAAATAAAAAGACAATCTAAAATATTGTTATCTGGTGGAACCATTGATCAAGAGACAAGAAGATTTGATGAGTCAAGTCAAGAAACAATTTTAATGAGAAAAAAATCAAACGCAATTGATTATAAATATTTTAGAGAACCAAATATTTTTCCCATTCAATTGGATAAAAATTGAATTAAAGAAGTTCTAAATGGTTCTCCTGAATTAGCATCACATAAAAGAAAGAAATATATTGATAATTATAATCTTTCTATTGAAGATACAAATTATATTTTGTCTGATTTAGCATTAGTTAAATTTTTTGAAGATACAATTTCATTAGGTTCGGACCCTAAGAAGATTGCAAATTATTTATTAACTGATATTAAAGCCTTATTAAATAAAGATGGTATTGAATTAGATAAATCAAATTTAAAACCAAAAGATATTAATCAGATAATAGAAATGCTGGATAAAGGAATAATCTCTTCAAAACATGTTAAAACAATATTGCCAATAGCTTTTGAAACAGATAAAGAAATTATAGATATAGTAGAAGAAAATAATTTAAAATTAATTTCAAATATAAATGAAATTGAAAAAATTTTATTGCCAATTATTAAACAAAACTTAAACTTAATAAAAGAACAATATGAACAAAGACCAGAAAGAGTTGAAAAAACAATTATGGGTCAACTTATGAAAGATACTGGTGGTAATGTAAGTCCTACAATAGCCACAGAAATAATAATTAAAAAAATAAAAGAAAATTTATAAAAAATGCTAACCATATTTTAAGGTTAGCATTTTTTATTCATCAATTTCTTGTTCTCCTCTAATTTTCAAAACAAGATCATTTACAACATTATTTTTTGCATATACTCCAAGAATATCTCCTTCTTTAAGAATAGTATACTCATCAGGTAAAATAGTCTTTCCGTTTCTTTTTATCTGAATAATATTAAAGTCTTTATTAGAAACTAATCCAGCATCAAATATTGATTTATCAATAATCTCTTCTTCATAAACAGTTATACTTGTAAAAACATATTCATTATCAATTGATTGAACTTCACTTTCAATATCAAATAGAGATTTGGTAGCAACCATTTTTCCTGTAATAACATCGGGAATAATAACTTTATCTTCTTCTAAACCAAGAGCTAATAAGATTCTTTTGTGTCTTTCATCTCTTGCTTTAACAATAATGTTTTCAACACCTAAATCTAATAGATTCAAAACTGTTAAAATACTTGATTCCATATTTCCCCCAAAACAAACTATAACTCCATCGTATTGTGAAATTCCATTTTTTTCTAAAGCATTTTTATTAGTTGCATCTAAAACAACTCCCTCAACAGATTCAAATTGATTAATGTATAAGTTTAATCGTTCTTCATCATAGTCAAAAATCTTTATTAATTGCTTTCTTTCATCTAGTGTTTGCGCCACTGATAGACCAAAATAGTTTGCCCCAAATATAGCAAAACTTTTTTTTCTAGCCATATTTACTCCAACTTTCTAACCTATTAATTATACAACTCTTTTAATCTTTAATGTATAATTTAGTATAGATTTAAAAGAGGCTATTTTTATGAAAAATTCTTCAAGTGATGAAAAAGATATTGTTAAAAGTAAATCTAATAAAAAGAAACCAGAAGTAAAAAAGAGTTTAGAAAATAAGAATGAAAAATTCTTTCATAAATTAAAAAACTGATTGCCTTTTTCTAGAATAAGTGGAAAAATTATTTTAGCATACTTAATTTCTATTATTTTAGGGGGATTCTTGCTTTCAATACCTGGTGTTGTTGTTGACCCTAAAAATCACTGAAATTTTATTACAGGAATGTTTACTGCTTCAAGTGCAATTTCTGACACAGGGATAACTATGGTACAAACAAATACAGGTTACTCATTTATAGGTCAATTATTAATTATAATAATGTGTCAAATTGGTGGAATAGGGATTCTTACAATTAAAATTACTCTTTTAGTAATGATTGGAAGAAAAATTTCTTTAGATGATCAAAATATTGCACAAAAAGAAAGAGGAAATAATAGCTTATCAAATACTGTTGAAATGATAAAAGATGCTTTTGTATTCTTATTAATATTAGAATTAGTAGGTTCAATAGTATTATTTTTTGGTTTTTACTTTACTCCTCTTTCATTGGATGGTATTCATAAATTAGATCCTTCATCGGTTACAAATCCTTACAATGATTTTGGAAAATCACTTTGAGCTGCAATTTTTCATTCAATAAGTGCTACAAACAATGCTGGCTTTGACATTGTAAGTGGTAATTCATTACTGCCTTACAATCAAGGTAGTTCACATGCTTATTTAATTCAAGTAACTTTTTTGTGTCAATGAGTAATTGGGGGATTAGGCTATCCTACATATCATGATATTAAGAAGAAAATTAAAGCGAGAAAACAAGGAAAAAAAGTAAAATTTTCTCTATTTACAAAATTAAATTTTATTACATATATATCTTTATTTTTATTAGGACCAGTATTAGTTTTTTTAACAGAATATTTAACTGTAGAAGAAAGTCAAATATTGTTAAATGGTCACTATGAAGAAAGTTATATGTTATTAGAAAAAGAAAAAGTATATATATTTAATAAATGAGTGGCTGATGGTGATGGTTCATGAAAGCCAACTCATGTTTGATTGATGGACTTAATTTTTAACGTTTCTTCAACTAGAAATGCTGGATTTGCCACAGTAGATGTTAATAGTTTTACTGCAGGAAGTAAATATTTATTATCAATTTGGATGTTTATAGGAGCAGCGCCCTCGTCAACTGCTGGGGGAATAAGAACAACTACTTTTGCAATATGCATATTGGCAATATTTTCAATTATGAGAAATAAAAAATCAGTTGAAGTTTTTAAACGAAAAATACCAGATGAAACAGTTAAAAGAGCTTTTGCTGTAGTATTTATTTCATTCTTTATTGTTACAACAAGTATTTTTGTTGTATATTTGGATAGTAACAAAATGTTATTTAGAACAGATGAAACTCAAAATACAGAAGCAACAATAATAAAATTAATAATGTATGTATGTAGTGCTTTTGGTACAGTTGGATTCCAACCATTTCCAAATGAACAAATTATTCAATTGGGTGTCATAAGTAAAATAATGTTAGTAATGACAATGTTTGTAGGACAGTTGGGAATATCAAATACATTATTAGCTTTTGTAAAACCAAAAAATAAACAAAACTTTAGTTACTTAGAAGAAGAAGTTACAATAGGGTAGATTTTATTTTGACTCAAATTAAATTAATTATGTTTTAAACAACTGTGATATAATTTTTAAGATTATTTAATTAAAAATTAAAAATTTATTTATAAATATTAACAAGAAATTTTGTTATTTTAACTAATTTATAGTATTTGTATATTATTTTTTATAAAAGGTATAAATGAGAGAAAAAATATTATTTTTAAAAAACTCAATAAGAAAAACTAAAAAAAGCATTATTCAAATTATTTCATTGTCATTTTTATTTTTTTTGACACTATTTATTGTCTTTTCAATTTTTTCAGTTAATCTTAAAATATTTTGAGGTTATAAGGATTTTCAAAATACAAGTAATTTAAGAGATGCTGTAATGGAGGTTAAAAAGAGCTCTCGACTTATTGATCCAACAAAGGATGAAGAAACTAAACTTCCTGAAAATCAAGAATTATATCAACAATATATTTTAAATCGGTTAGCTTTGGAAAATCATTTTGAATGAACAAAAACTGAAGAGTGAAATATTAACAATATTAAAAATAAAACTAAAAGTCAAAAACTTAAAATAATTTCAAAATTTAACTCAGTTAAAAATAATTGTATTGATTGTTTAATAATTGAAGAAGGAAATAATTTTTCAGATTCATATCAAATTTCAAAGAGACAAGTAATTTTTAATAAGCAATTTGCAAAAAATAATGAAATTAAATTAGGAGATATAGTTAGATTACAACCAGATGAATTTGGTGATTCACTATTAGTAAAAGAAAACGAGAATGTCGCTTCTGACATTTTGAAAACTTCAAACATAGATGAATTATTACAACTAAATCAATATTATGGACTAAATTGATATGAAGTTATTGGGTTTGGAAGTTCAGCTGATTTTGCATATCCTGTATTTGGAGATTTATCATTTTTTCCTAACATAAATAATGAGGCTATTGTTTATGTTGATTATAGAAATTTGGGAATTAGTGACTATAAGTTTAATATTAAATTTGGAGATAACCAAAAAGTAGAAAGAAATATGAAAATTTATAATTCTTCAAACTCCTTAATTTCATTAACTTCTGAATTTGATGCTAGTTCATATTTTTCAATTAAGTTTAATTCGAAGCAATCAAATCAAAGTTTAAAATATTTAAATGAAAAATATAAAGAGTATGGTAAATTAACAAATAATCTTAATTATTTTTTTAATAATAATGATAAAAACTATAGTCATTTTTCAAGAATTAATGGCCCCAAACAAATCATTTTAATATTTAATATTTTATTAACAATGTTGTCTATTTTAATTTTTTTAATTTCACTTTTTATATTTTATTTAGTTTCAAAAAAAGAGTTTGAAAATTCTTTAAGTGAGATAGGTTATCTAAAGTCAATGGGATACAAAAATGGACAAGTAATTTTTAATTATTTAGCTTTAATATTAATTTCTATTTTAACAGCCTTTGTTATCTCCATAATTATGTTTGTTGCTTTTGAGAATTCATTATTAAATATTTTTTCAGGCTTTTTTAATTTCAAGTTTAAAGTCTTTAATTATTTATTCCCTATACATTTAGGAGTTTTAATTATTTTTATAATAGTATTTTTACTTATTACAAGATTAATTTCAATAACAGTGTTTAATAAGCCAATTGTATATTTAAATAATGGAATAAAAAAAACCAAAATTTCATACATAGCAAGACAATATAAAAAAATATATAAAAATTCTAGTTTTAATAAAAAATTAAGATCTGCATTAGTAATTTCATCCTTAAGTAAAATTACTGGTATATCATTTGCTATGTTATTATGTGCTACATTAACAACATCAACTGTAATTATTCCAAAACAAATTAAAAATAATTATGATTCAATTTTCTCTAATATTTATTATAAAAATAGGATTGAGTATACTAACCCACTTCCAAATAACCCATTAAGTTTTTATAAGACCTATAATCCGAATTTTCAAGATAAAGAGTGAGGATTTGATTTTAATAATAAAATAACAAAAGAATATATAGGGTCAAAAAGTAAAGATGATGTAAGTACGGCATATCCAATTTTACAAGACAAAAAAACTATAAATTGAGAAAAAGTAACTAGAGATATTTTAAATTCAGACATTCATAAAGATTATTACTCTTATGATATAGCGAAAAAAAATAATACAGCATGAGCAGAATTTAGTTGATTAAATTGAAAAAATCTTTCAACAAAATTTTTATTAGATTTAGATAATGCAAATATTGATACTTCCTGACCAATTGGAATAATTGGTTCAAAACAGACAATTAAAAATATTTACTCACAATGAAAAGATTATGATTTTCTTAAACAGGAATTAATTAGTTTAAATAAAAAAGATCCAAATAAAGAAGAAATTTTAGAATATACTAATTTATTTTTAAATTTCTATAAAAAGTACATTGGAGGATTACCATTAAAATATAATTCTAAAATAGTCAATGAAAATGAGATTGTTAATAAAGAATTAAATAAGATACTAAAAGAACCCACTATTTATAAAAAAGATTCGCTCTCTAATTTTGAAAGCTATTGAAAACTAAATAATGAGCATAATAAATTTTATAAAATTAACAATTCAACCTATGCGGATTTTGATTTTATTTATAATAAACAGTTAATAGATGTAAAGAATTTGAAATTAAAAACATTAAAAGATTGAGATCAAGAAGATATTAAACGTTTAAATAATAATTTAACTATTTGATTTGCATCAGTGTTTGAGTGAAGATTAGGTGTGGCAATACTTTTATTAACTTATACAAATTCACCATATTTTATACAACAAAAAATTATTAAAGCAATTGAATTAAATGATAACTTTAATATAAGCAATGGTATAATTCCTTTTAATGAAAAAAATGAAGAATTAGGAACATATTTAAAAGCAAATTATCGTAATCAAGATTTCAATATTTATGGGACTATTGAAAACTCAAAACTAAATTTAATGAAGAATATAAATAATAGCTTATTAAATAATAAGTTATTTGAAAAAACTGAAAATAATTATTATCCAATAATTATTAATAAAGCTTTTTCAAAAAAAATGAAAGTAAAAGAAAATCAAATTCTTGATATTCAAGTATATATTGAGAAATTAGAAAAATACAATAATGAAATTTACTCAGATATTGGTATTAGTGATTTAGAAATGGGATGAGAAAAAAGCCCATTTGAAAATTTTAGAACGCAATCAAGTAGAAGTTATTATTCAGCGCCCAAAAGTAGATCAGATTATAGAAATTTTTCAGATACTTTAGCAGGAATACCAGCCAATTTTAACTCAGCAAAAATAGGAGGTAATGATTTTGCAATAACAAATGGGGGAGCAATAAGTGCGTCTCAGCAACCTCCGATTCATAAAAGAGTTACTAATAATGAACTGCAAATTACAAATAAAAAATATGATTTGAAAAATAAATTTAAAGTTGTAGGAATAGAAAAAAGTTATGGACCTCTAAAGGCATGAGTTGCAAATGATAAAGCAAATGAAATTATTGGATATAATAAAGTAGAAAAATTTAACTTCGAAAAATTTTTTATTCCGGAATGAGCATATGTAGATGACTTATATACTTTTAATGAGTTTAATGATGAATCATTGAAGAGTAAATTAAGAACCATGACATATGATGAATTCAAAAATAACATAGGAGAAAATCAAATATGAAAAAATATGGATAAGTTTTTTAAAAACCTATATCCAATATTTAACTACAAAATTTCTTCTAACATAGATATTTCAGATTTAACATTTGGAATGTCAACTTCTCAAAGATATGGAGATCATAGTGAATTTGGAACTAGGGGAAGTTATGGACAAATATATCCTGAAGAATGTCAAAATGAAGAGGAATGTGAACCCATTATTGATAAAGATAACTATTATGAAGGATTTTCTGTTTCAACAGTAAAAAGCTTATTGCCAATAAATACTGTAGAAGAGTTAACAAAAGATTTAATTGTAAGTTTTAATCTTTCAATATATATTTTTATAATTATTTTATTGATGATAACTTTCATAATATTATTGCTAGCAACAACTTTAATTATTACAGATAATAAGGAATTTATAAATGGGATGAAAATTATGGGATACTCTAATTTCTATATAATAAATCAAATATTTAGTGTTTATAATTGGTTAATATTATTTATGTTTTCATTTGGTTTTATTATAGGGTTTTTATCATTAATAAGTATTGTTGAATATCTATCACTTTTAGGGAACTCTATTTTCTTTATGTCCTTTATTTGGTGACATCCATTTTTAGTATTTATTTTATTAAGTTCTATTTATAGTTTCACTTTTACAATTAGCTGATTTAATGTAAAACAGATAAAAATAGTTTAAAAGAAAATAAAAAAACTATCAGAAGGATTAGATTTGCATATTCACTTTTTAAAATTTAAGTAGTGATAGAAATAAAAATAAATATTTTATAATTATCTATTATTGGTGAAATAGCAAATTTAATAAAATAAAAGTTTTATTACAGAATGAGAATTAAGCAAATATTAGAAATATAAACAAAATTGGTTTAAATACAACTTTAAGTAAAACTAATAATTTATTGATATAACTTGCTTTTTTCTTTTTTTTTACTAAAATATTTTTATAATTTAAAAATATTTTAAAATATAAAAAGGGGTAAAAAATGAAAAAATTATTAGGATTGTTGGGCTCATTAACATTAATTACAAGTGCAAGTGCAACTGTAATTGCTTGTGGAGAAAAGGAACCAGAAATTACTGAAACATTTGATTATGATGGTTTAATTAAAGAACTAAAAGTAGATGTTCAAAAAATTTATCAAAAGCATTTAGTTGAAAAAGTAGCACCACAATTATTTGGTATTACATCAACTGAATCAAGTAATGCGTTTTTAAGAAAGGCAAATATTGATAAATATAAAGGTAATCCATCAGGAATTCAAGGAGATGACAAAACTGCTCTTAAAAATGACCTTGAAAAAATTTTAGATGTAAAATCTTTGGAGACTAGTTTAAATAATGAATTAAAAAAACAAAATAAATATAAAATAATTTTAAATGATGTAAAATCATTGCTTAAAAGTGTAGCATTTGATTTTGAAACTATGATTATACAAAGTAATGAAACAAATGGAATATATCTTGGAAATGTTGTTATTGATTACAATATTGTACTTCAATATAAAGGTGAAAAAGAAGTTGAAACTTTTAAATTAAATGACACACTTAAATATACTTCAACAAATCAAAATTGAATTCAAACAGGAAGTAAAAATTTTTATCAAAATATAACAAAAGACTATTTTGCTTCTAATGATGCAAAAAATAGTGTACATACTAATTTAGAATGAAATAAAATTGCTAATAGTAAAGATGATTTTGAAGCTTATGGTGATGTTGAATCAGGAATAAAAAAATATTATCAAGATGATTCACGAGATAATAATTTTAGAACTTCAATAATTTCTTTTATTCAAAAAAACTATTTTGATAGTTCACAAACATCATTACCAATTGATTTTGAAGGGGATTTAATCTATAAGGAATCAAATTTATTTGATAATTCTTTACTTAAAGTTGTAAATCAAAATAAAAGTTATAATAGCAGTAATTCAATTAAATATGATTATAAAGAAGAAAATGATAAAATGATGTTGGAAACTTTCTTTAGAAAAGATCCGTCACAAATTGCTACTCAAAATAACTTAGGAGATTATTATTTCACTCAAAAAAATTATAAAATGTGACAACAGGAATATTCTGTTGAAAAAGAAAAATTTTTAAAGCAACTAGGTCTGTCAACAGATCAAATGGAAGAAATAAAAGCCGAAGAAGCCTTTAAAAAGTCTTTAAGTTTAGGATATGTAAGCCTAAAAGGTTTATCAATTAGGATAGATAATGGAGCATATGTTCATCAACTGCCTGATTTTAGAATAGCAATTAATTACTTATTTAGTAAAGATATAAAAGAAGATGCTGAAAGAAAAAATTTAGCACTATTTTCTACAAAAACACTTTCTGCATTTCATGAAACATTCAATATAGATCATGACTATAATGAATATCCAGAACAAAATACTAACGAAGATTTTTTAATGGCAATAAAAAAATCTACTTTAACTGAAGATTTCAACTTTAAGAATACCTGAGGAAGAGAAACTTCATGAGTAGCTAATGGAAATTTTAACTTAACAACAGATAGTAACTTTGGAATTGCTTTAGAAGATTACAGATTGGAAATGTTTAGAAAAGCAAATTTAACAAGTAATACAAAGTATGAATTTGCTTTTAGCCAAGCTAGAAATGGAAATCAATGATCTTATCATGAATGATCATGATATCTTGAAGAAGATGGATGAATGATTTCTGACCCACGTAGACCAAATACTAATCCTAATTTAAATGAAGGAATATTACATTTTAATTTAGGTTATATTCAATTTAACTTTAATTTAGATAAAATAATAAAGGGAACAAAAGAAATTGAAGGTAAAAAAAGTTATATTAAGTTTGTATAGAAAAAAAGTTTAATAAATAACAATGAAAAAAATAATACCAAGTATATGGATAATAAAATTCAGTTTTAAATCAATTATAAAAGAAAAATCATTTCTAATATTTAATGGAATATACTTATTATTCTCATTATTTATAGCTATTTATTCAGTTATTCAAAAGAATAGTAGTGATTTTTTATTAATATTTGATTATTATGTTTTGTTATCTATATTTGTCATTTTATTCATACTTTGTCTAAGATTGGCTCAGTACTTTTATCTCGTCAAAAAAGAGGATAAAACATTAAATATAATCATTACTCAGCAAATTTCTAGATCAAAGTTATTTAATCTTCAATTTATTTCCTTTATTTTATTGATGTTAATAAATATAACTTTAAGTTATTTATTAATAAATATTTTACATATTTTATTTACTTTAAAAATTAACAACTTTTTAATTAGAGTGACTAGTGTTTACTTCTTATATGCATTACTAAGTTGCGTATTTTTATTAAGTTTCTTTTTACTAATTTCTTTATTAACAAACATTCAAGTATCTACAATAATTGCAACTTTAATTTTATCTACTACTTTTATTAGTAATATGCCCTATATTTTTTTAATAAAAGGTGAAGAAGCAAAAAAAATATCTGTAGATTATAATAGTTCCAAAACTACATTATATGTGAACGAAGTATATGATAGTTTTGATTTAAAAAAACAAGTATTAAATAAAGAATTAAAATATTCTAATTTAAGTTTAGAAATCTATAATAATTTTTTAGAAAATCAGTATGAAACAGATCCAAATTTACTTAATAACTTTGAAAGTGCAAGTAATATAAATAAAAGAATTAACTTCTGACAGGAAATGGGAATAGTTGAAAAACAATCAAAAGAAGTTAATCTGACTACACCTACAAGAATATTGGCTGTAAATAATAATTCAACAATTTCAAAATGAAAAAATGATGAAATTACTTTTAAAATTAACTTGGAGTATAAGTTTTTAACAATAGAAGAACTGCAACAAAAAATGCATTTAGGTTCATTGTCTGATAAACAAAAAAAATTATTACAAGAATTTATTGAATTTACACAATATATAACAAATTATTTTACTAGCTTTCAATCTAAATTTGCTAGTCTATTTGAATCATTTATTTTTCTAAATGATGAAACAAATATTGAAAAAAATTATATCAAGAATGAAACAAAACCAGAAGAAGAAAACATGTTATTTGATAAGAAATATCTAGTGGAAATGTATCAAAATTACTTTTCATTTTCTGATAATAAATTAAGATTGGAAAATAAGAAAATAGAAAAATTAATTGAACAAGATTTCTATTGGCCAACAATGCTAAGTATGAGAATTTTGGAAGACTACTTTATAAGATATACAAATAATATGGTTATTTTGGAAAATAGTAATGTTGTAAAAGATGAAGATTGAAAATTGTATAATAAATCAAGAACTATTTTTAATTCATTCTTCTATTTTAATTTTATTTCAAATACACTTCAAAGTTATACATATTTTGGAGGAAGAAGTTATGAAGATTTTTGATTTGAACCAGAAAGCTCAAGTAGAATATTTTTCAATAAACAGGACAATTTATTTATAGCTAAGCCTAGTTATACATTTAAGCTTGATGATCAAAATAAAATAATTCCAGAAACTTATTATAATTATTTAAATCCACTATTTTATATTTTAATTCAAGCTTCAATAGCAACAATTAATTATTTTATTGCAAAAAATAAATTTAAAAAATTAGACTTAAAGGGATAAAAATTATGGAAAAACTTATAAATTTTAAAGACTATAGCAAAAAATTTAAAAAAAAGGTAATTGGCCCATTTAATTTTTCAATTGAAAAGAATAAAATAACAGCATTATTAGGAAGCAGTGGTAGTGGAAAAACTGTAATATTAAATTCACTATTAGGAATTATTAAAAAATTTAATGGTAGTATTGACATTGAAAATTTCAATAGAAAAACTAGAAAATATTTCATAATAAATAGTAAAATAGGTTATTATACTCAAATGGATTTCTCATTATATACTGTTAGTGCATATGATTTTTTGTTAGACATTTGTATTATGATGGGAATTAATAAAAAGGAATCATTTAAAAGAATAGAGCATTGAATGAAATATTTTGATATTTGAGAAGATAAAGATAAAAAAATTAATAATTACTCATGGGGAATGAAAAATAGAATAAATTTAATTCTTTGTTTTATAAAAGAACCAGAAATAATTATTATGGATGAACCTGGAGCTAATCTTGATTCTTATTGACGAAAAAAAATTAAGGACTTATTAATTAAATATAAAAAAGAAGGAAGAACTATTATAATAACTGTTCATAACATTGATGAGATCAATGAGGTTATTGATAATTATTTAATTATTGATTCTGGAAAGTTAATATTTTCAGGATCAAAAGAGGAATTAGATTTATATAATAAATATAAAGTATATTTAAACGAAAAGTTTGATATTATTGAATTCAAAAAATTCTTAGATTCTAAAAATATTAAAAGTTTTAAATATGATGAAGAGGAAATTTCAATTGTATTTGCAACAAAAGATTTAAAAGAAATTAACTGAATATTTATTTATTTTATTAGTAAATCAATACCAATTTTAAATTTAATTAAATTGCCTATAAATATGGAAGCAGTTCATAAGGCACTTGATAGTAAGATAATAACTTAGAAATTTCTAAATATACTAAACTATAAGTTATGTAAAAGGTTTATAGGAGTATATAAAGATTTTTTTTAGTAAAATTTTTTATAATATAAAAGGGGTAAAAAAATGAAGAAATTATTAGGATTGTTGGGCTCATTAACATTAATTACAAGTGCAAGTGCAACTGTAATTGCTTGTGGAGGGTCAATAGAGTCAGTTATTAAAGAATTTGATTATGGTGCTTTAATTAAACAACTAGAAACAGATGTTCAAAAAATTTATGAAAAGCATTTAATTGAAAATGTAGGGCTAAAATTATTTGGTATTACATCAACTGAAAAAAATAATCAATTTTTAAAGAGGGCAAACATTGATAAATACAAAGATAATCCATCAGGGATTCAAGGTAATGAACAAACCGCTCTTAAAAATGACCTTGAAAAAATTTTAGATTTAAAATCTTTCGAAACTAGTTTAAATAATGAATTAAAAAAACAAAATAAGTATAAAATAATTTTAAACGATGTAGAATCTTTGTTTAAAAGTGTAACATTTAATTTTGAAACTATGATTATCCAAAGTAATGAAATAAATGATATATATCTTGGAAATGTTGTTATTGATTACAATATTGTACTTCAATATAAAGGTAAAACAGATATTGAAAATTTTAAATTAAAGGACACACTTAAATATACTTTAACAGATCAAAAATTATTTCAAGAAGCAAGTCAAAGATTTTATCAAAATATAACAAAAGACTATTTTGCTTCTACTGATCCAAAACATACAGTTCATACTAATTTGGAATGAAATAAAATTTCTAAGGGCAAAAAAGCTTTTGAAGCTTATGGTAATGTTGAACCTGAGATAAAAAAATATTATCAAGATAATTCAAAAACAAATAGTTTTAGAACTTCAATAATTAATTTTATTCAAGATAAATATTTTAATATTTTGCAAAAATTTCCAATTGATTTTGATGGTGATTTTATCTATAAGGGATCAAATTTTGACAATAATGATAATTCTTTACTAGCAACTATAAATTGATATATAAGTTATAATCACAGTAATTCAATTAAATATGATTATAAAAAAGAAAAAGATAAAATACTGTTAGAAACTTTCTTTAGAAAAGATCCATCAAGAGCTGCTACTAAAAATAACTTAAATGACTATTACTTTACTGGGGAAAATTATAAAATATGACAAGATCAATTTTCTATTAGAAAAATGAATTTTTTAAAGGAATTAGGTATGTCAGTAGCAGAAATGGATAAAATAAAAGAAGCAGAGGCATTTAAAAAAGCTCTAAGCTTAGGATATGTAAGTATAAAAGGTTTATCAATTAAAATAGATGGTGGAGCTTATGTTCATCAATTGCCGGATTTTAGAATAGCAATTAATTACTTATTTAGTAAAAGTGGAGCTGAAGATACTGAAAGAAGAAATTTATCCGAATTTTCTGCAAAAACACTTTCTGCATTCCATGAAACATTTAATGTAAAACATGACTATAATAAATATCCAGAACAAAATACTAAACTAGATTTTTTAATGGCAATAAAAAAATCTACTTTAACTGAAGACTTCAATTTTATTAATTTTTGAGAAAGACAAGATTCAAGAGAAGCAAATGGAAATTTTAACTTAACAAGAGATAGTAGGTATAAAATTAATTTAGAAGATTATAGATTAGAAATGTTTAGAAAAGCAAATTTACCAAGTAATACAATTTATCAATTTGCTTTTAATCACCCTTGACATGGAAATGACTGAGCTTCTCATAAATGAGCATGATATCTTGAAGAAGATGGATGAATGATTGCTGATCCAGGTAGACCAAGTAATGGTTATATTTTGAATGAAGGAATATTACATTTTAATTTAGGTTATATTCAATTTTACTTTGATTTAGATAAAATAATGAAGGGAATAAAAGAAATTGAGGGTAAAAAAAGCTTTATTAAGTTTGTATAGAAATAAAATTTAATAAATAGTAATGAAAAAAATAATACCAAGTATATGGATAATAAAATTTAGTTTTAAATCAATTATAAAAGAAAAATCATTTCTAATATTTAATGAAATATATTTATTATTCTCATTATTTATAGATATTTATTAAGTTACTTAAAAGAATAGTAGTGATTTTTTATTAATATTTGATTATTACGTTTTATCATCCATATTTGTTATTTTATTCACATATTGTTTAGGATTGGCTCACTATTTTTATCTCTTCAAAAAAAAGAGGATAAAACATTAAATATTATCATTAATCATTAAATTTCTAGATTAAAGTTATTTAATCTTCAATTTATTTTCTATATTTTGCCGATATTAATAGATATTTTAATATCTATTTACTTTAAAAATTAATTATTTTATTTTAAAAAATTAGACTTAAAGGTATAAAGATTATGGAAAAACTTATAAATTTTAAAGAGTATAGCAAAAAAAGTTAAAAAAATAATTGGTCATTTAATTTTTCAATCGAAAATAATAAAATGACACCATTATTCAGAAACAATGGTAGGAAAAACGTAGTACTAAATTCATTATTGGGAATTATTAAAGAATTTCAATAGAAAAACTAGAAAATATTTCATAATAAATAGTAAAATAGGTTATTATACTCAAATGGATTTCTCTTTATATACTATTAGTGCATATAATTTCTTATTATATATTTGTATCATGATGGGAATTAATAAAAAAGAAGGAAGAACTATTATAATAACTGTTCATAATATTGATGAGATCAATGAGGTTATTGATAATTATTTAATTATCAATTCTGGAAAGTTAATATTTTCAGGATCAAAAAATAAATTAGATTTGTATAATAAGATAAAGTATATTCAAATGAAAAACTTGATATTATTGAGTTTAAAAAATTCTTAGACTCTAAAAATATTAAAAATTTTAAATATGGTTAAGAGAAAATTTAAATATAAATTTTCTTTTTTATATAATAATATTAATTAAGTATAAGGAGCTTTGATAATTTTAAAAAACATATTAAAAAGTTTGCTTTTTTTCATTTTTTTAGTAAAATATTTTTATATTTTAAAAATATTTTTAGAATATAAAAGGGGTAAAAAATGAAAAAATTATTAGGATTGTTGGGCTCATTAACATTAATTACAAGTGCAAGTGCAACTGTAATTGCTTGTGGAGAAAAGGAGCCAGAAATTACTGAAACATTTGATTATGATGGTTTAATTAAAGAACTAAAAGTAGATGTTCAAAAAATTTATCAAAAGCATTTAGTTGAAAAAGTAGCACCACAATTATTTGGTATTACATCAACTGAATCAAGTAATCAGTTTTTAAGAAAGGCAAATATTGATAAATATAAAGGTAATCCATCAGGAATTCAAGGAGCTGACAAAACTGCTCTTAAAAATGACCTTGAAAAAATTTTAGATGTAAAATCTTTGGAGACTAGTTTAAATAATGAATTAAAAAAACAAAATAAATATAAAATAATTTTAAATGATGTAAAATCATTGCTTAAAAGTGTAGCATTTGATTTTGAAACTATGATTATACAAAGTAATGAAACAAATGGAATATATCTTGGAAATGTTGTTATTGATTACGATATTGTACTTCAATATAAAGGTGAAAAAGAAGTTGAAACTTTTAAATTAAATGACACACTTAAATATACTTCAACAAATCAAAATTGAATTCAAACAGGAAGTAAAAATTTTTATCAAAATATAACAAAAGACTATTTTGCTTCTAATGATGCAAAAAATAGTGTACATACTAATTTAGAATGAAATAAAATTGCTAATGGTAAAGATGCTTTTGAAGCTTATGGTGATGTTGAATCTGGACTAAAAAAATATTATCAAGATGATTCACGAGATAATAATTTTAGAACTTCAATAATTTCTTTTATTCAAAAAAACTATTTTGATAGTTCACAAACATCATTGCCAATTGATTTTGAAGGGGATTTAATCTATAAGGAATCAAATTTATTTGATAATTCTTTACTTAAAGTTGTAAATCAAAATAAAAGTTATAATAGCAGTAATTCAATTAAATATGATTATAAAGAAGAAAATGATAAAATGATGTTGGAAACTTTCTTTAGAAAAGATCCGTCACAAATTGCTACTCAAAATAACTTAGGAGATTATTATTTCACTCAAAAAAATTATAAAATGTGACAACAGGAATATTCTGTTGAAAAAGAAAAATTTTTAAAGCAACTAGGTCTGTCAACAGATCAAATGGAAGAAATAAAAGCCGAAGAAGCCTTTAAAAAGTCTTTAAGTTTAGGATATGTAAGCCTAAAAGGTTTATCAATTAGGATAGATAATGGAGCATATGTTCATCAACTGCCTGATTTTAGAATAGCAATTAATTACTTATTTAGTAAAGATATAAAAGAAGATGCTGAAAGAAAAAATTTAGCACTATTTTCTACAAAAACACTTTCTGCATTTCATGAAACGTTCAAGATAGATCATGACTATAATGAATATCCAGAACAAAATACTAACGAAGATTTTTTAATGGCAATAAAAAAATCTACTTTAACTGAAGATTTCAACTTTAAGCCAAATTGAGGAAGAGAAACTTCATGAGTAGCTAATGGAAATTTCAACTTAACAACAGATAGTAACTTTGAAATTGCTTTAGAAGATTACAGATTGGAAATGTTTAGAAAAGCAAATTTAACAAGTAATACAAAGTATGAATTTGCTTTTAGCCAAGCTAGAAATGGAAATCAATGATCTTATCATGAATGATCATGATATCTTGAAGAAGATGGATGAATGATTGCTGATCCAGGTAGACCAAATACTAATCCTAATTTAAATGAAGGAATATTACATTTCAATTTAGGTTATATTCAATTTAACTTTAATCTAGATAAAATAATAAAGGGAACAAAAGAAATTGAAGGTAAAAAAAGCTTTATTAAGTTTGTATAGAAAAAAAGTTTAATAAATAACAATGAAAAAATAATACCAATTATATGGATAATAAAATTTAGTTTTAAGTCATTTATAAAGAAAAATCATTTTTAATATTTTATGTAATATACTTATTTATTGAGTTATTCAAAAGAATAGTAGTGATTTTTTATTAATATTTGATTATTAAGTTTTAATATCCATTTTTTTATTTTATTGATACTAATAAAATTGCTATGAGTTATTTATTAATAAATATTTAACATATCTTATTTGCTTTAAAAATTAATTATCTGTTAATTAGATTATCTGTTGCTTTTATTAGTAATATGCCTTATATTTTCCTAATAAAAGATGAAGAAGCAAAAACAATATCTATAAATTATAATAGCTCTGTAATTACTTTTATATGCAAATGAGGTAATTGATATTTATGTTTTAAGTAAAACAGATATTAAATAACTATAAAAAAATCAAAATTAAAAAAAGTACTTAAATTAAAAATTAAGCAAAAAAATTTAAATTAATAATAAAATATAAATATTAAAAGTTCACTTTTATTTGACTTATATATTTAAAGTAGTATGATTTAAATATTGAGATTATAAAATCTTTGAGGTGCATCATGAATATAAATGAAAATAATAAAGAGATAGCAGACTCCCAAAATGTCGCTGTAGGCGACGATTGGTATAAACTATCAAATAAAAAAATATGTAGTATATTAGAAACAAATCCTCAAACTGGATTATCAAATCAAGAAGCAAAATTAAGATTAGAAAAATATGGTAAAAACAATCTTCCAAAAAGTAAGAAGCCAAACTGGTTTATAATTTTTTTAAAAAGTTTTTTAGATCCATTAAGTTTAATAATGATTTTATCTGGTTTAGCTTCTGGTTTAGTATCAGCAATTTCGAAAAAAATTGAAACTGTGGATATAACAGGACTAGTTATTATTGCAATAATTGTTTTAACCAACTCTATCATTGCAACAATACAAGAGATTAAATCTTTAAATCAAGTTGCTAATTTAAATGAAAATAAGCAATTTGCAATTGTTTTAAGAAATTCAAAAAAAATTGAAGTTAATATTGAAGAGCTTGTACCTGGAGATATTATTTTTGTTAATTCTGGGGGCTTTGTACCAGCAGATACAAGAATTATTGATAATCAATTGCTTAGGATTGATGAATCAGCATTAACTGGAGAAAATGAACCTGTTAAAAAAATATCGGATTCAATTAAAGATAAAAACTTAATGCTAGGAGATCAAAAAAATATTGCTTTTATGTCTACTTTGGTCATCGAAGGTAAAATGATGGGTGTTATTTTTGGTACAGGTAAGGAATCTGAAATTGGAAAAATTGCAAATAAGATTACTTCACATAAACCTGAAAAAACACCTTTAGAAAAAAAAGTAACTTTACTAACAGCAATTATTGGTCTAACTTCAATTATATTAGGTTTAATTTTGTTTTTAACAGCATGATTTTTAAAAGACTCAATTCATCCTTCTTCTGGAGGAAGAGCTGATATAAAAAATCTTTTACTAGTTGCAGTTTCTGCTGCAATATCATTAATTCCAGAATCTCTAACTATTATTGTAAAAATTTGTTTAATGGTTGCGACTAAAAAAATGGCTAGAAAAAATGTTATTATAAAGAATCCGAAATCAATTGAGACCTTAGGGAATGTTAATGTTATTTGTTCAGATAAAACAGGAACTTTAACTCAAAATAAGATGACAGTAGATAAGATTTTTATTGATTTTGTTGAAAAAGATTTTAAAGATTTTGATAAAGTAAAGTATAAAGAATTAATAAATTGCATATCATTGTGTAGTGATGCAATTGTAGAAAAAGAAAAAATTGGAAGTGCAACTGAAATAGCTACTATTGAATTTATTAAAAAATTTGATATTAACTATATTAAAATGAGAAAAAATTATGAAAGAATTGATGAAATTCCATTTGATTCAAAAAGAAAATTAATGAGTACTTTAAATAATGTTGATGGAAAAGAAATGATTTATGTAAAAGGAGCAGTTGATTATTTATCAAATATTTGTACAAATAAATTTATTAATGGAAAAGTAACACCATTAACAGAAGATGATAGAAATATATTAAATGAACAATTATACAAATTTGCTAAAAGTGGATTGAGAGTCTTAGGTTTTGCACAAAAAGAATATAAAAACCCCAAAGATCCTTATGAAAGTAATTTGATATTTTTAGGTTGTGTGGCGATTATTGACCCGCCAAGAGAAGAAGTTAAAAAATCAGTTGAAGAAGCTAAAAAAGGTGGTATTCGTGTAATTATGATTACAGGTGACCATAAAATAACAGCTTTTGAAATTGCTTCACGTTTGGGAATTGCAGATGAAGTATTTGATGGAGTTTTAACAGGTCAAGATATTAATGAGTTATCAAGAGAAGAATTAAAACAAAGATTAAAAAGAACAAATGTTTTTGCAAGAGTTAACCCTGAGCATAAAGCTCTAATTGTGGATTTACTTCAAGAAGATAAAAATATAGTTGCTATGACAGGTGATGGGGTTAATGATGCCCCAAGTTTAGTTAAAGCTGATGTAGGTATTTCAATGGGAATTACTGGTACAGAAGTTGCAAAAAGTGTTAGTGATGTTATTTTAGCAGATGATAACTTTAAAAGTATTATTTCTGGTGTTAACTCAGGAAGAAATGTTTATGAAAAAATTAAATACTCAATATCATTTTTACTTGCAGCCAATATTAGTCAAATAATTACTCTATTGTTAATACTTTTAATAAATAAAGATATTGCTTTAAATTCAGTAAATATTTTATTTCATATTTTTATTATAGAAACAATCGTAGCAGTTCCTATTGGAATGCAAAAAGAGCGAAAAGGAGTTATGAAAAACCCGCCACCAACAACTAAGAGTGAAAGTCTACTTAAAGGCATTTGAGTTCAAATGATCATAACAACATTATTTAATACTTTATTTGCAGTTTTAAATTATCAAATTGCTGTTTGATGATTTGGTTATGGAACTGAAAGTTCTTTAGCTTTTGGTAAAACAGGAGTTTATATGGCAATCATGTATTCACCAATATTTTATTCAATATTATATAATAATTTTTTCTTGCCAATTAGAGCTACAAAGACTATTTGCGATGTTGATAAGTATAGACCAAATAAATGATTGTTAATTTTAATGGCGGTGGCTTTTGTAGTTACTAGTTTAACTTTAATACCAGTAGGGGTAATCAATGATTTCTTTGATTTTACAACTATAGGGTTGAACCCAATCTTGGCAATGATATTTTTTATCAATTCTTTATTGCCAACAGTGTTCATTTACTTTACTTATAAATTAGTTTTTAAATGAATTTAAGCCTTGAAGAAAACTTTATAGTCTTCTTTTTGCTATATAATAAGAGTTGTATTTAATATAAAGAAGGAAAATTACAATTATGGAAGATTTTGAATTACAAGTTGGTGGAGGTAAGTTTTTAAAAACTTTAGTCTACTACTTTATAAAAGAGTGAAAATTATCATTAGTAATGTTAGCTCATTGTATAATCATTGTTATATTAGCTTTGCTTTTACCAATACTAACATTTCAAATGACAGGAGCTATTAGCCTAAAAAATGATCCTAATAATGTAGTTCAAGGAACTAACATTATTACAAAAATATGAACAGACGATTGGCAGTTACTAGTTTATATTTCAATTGCAGTTGTTCTTATATACTGTGTTTTTTCTTATGTATATGATTATTTAGCATTTATATTGGGAAGAAGAATTGAAATTAGTTTAAGAAATAGATGTTTAGAAAATTTAGTTAGACAAGATATTTCATATTATTCAGATAAAAAAATTGGGGAAATATTGACAAAAATAGTATCTGATACTCAAATAGTTGGAGATCAAGCTGTTCAAGTTCCTTTACAATTTGGATTATCATTTTTCGAAATTATAGGTGCAGCGATTTTAATGTATATATTAAGTTGACAGTTGGCAACAGTAACTGTTATAACTTTTACTATAATAATGGCTTTAATGATGATTTGTTTCTTTGCAACAAGAAAAAAAGTTATTAAAGTAAGAGAAAGCATTACAGAAATTAATGGTAATGTAACTGATAGAATCGCCACTGTAAGATTAATTAAATCGTCAGGAACAGAAAATTATGAAACTGAAAGATTTAAAGAAGTTCATAAGGATTTTTATAAAAAATCAAAAAAAGTTGGAACAAGATTAGCACTTATGTTAACAATTATGTGAGGTGGAATCTTTGTACTTCAGTTTTCAACAGTTGTAAGCGCAATGCTAATTTATGGTAATACTGATCCAACTGTTTCAAAAGAATTTTTTGGAACTACATTTGCATCATATAATCTAGCTCAGGGATTAATGATTGGACCATTGTTTAATATTATGGCTGCGTTATTTGGATTAGCACAAGCTTCTGTTGCTTCACAAAGAGTAGATGATACTATTCATGCTAAGTCAATTATGGATTCACATTACTTTGATGGTGAGATTGTCAAATCAGTTAAAGGAGATATTCAATTCAAAAATTTAGAATTTGAATACCCAGAAAAACCAGGGAAAATTGTTTTACCAAAATTTAGTTTTACTTTTGAAGAAGGAAAATCTTATGCTTTCGTTGGTGAAACTGGTAGTGGAAAATCAACAATTGCAAAATTACTATTGAGATTCTATGACCCTTCAAAAGGTGAAATTATTATTAATGGAAAAACAAATTTAAAAGATGTTAATTTAGCAAGTTATTTAAACCATGTTGGATATGTAGAACAAGATCCTCAAATTCTTTATGGTGACGTTTTTGAAAATGTAAAATATGGTTCTTTTGATGCAACTGATGAAGAAGTAATCGAAGCATGTAAAAAAGCAGAGTTACATGAACTTGTTATGACTTGACCGGGAGGCTATGAAACTATTTTAGGAGAACGTGGATTCTTATTAAGTGGTGGGCAAAAGCAAAGATTAATCATTGCAAGAATGTTCTTAAAAAATCCTCAAGTTTTAATTTTAGATGAAGCAACTTCAGCTCTTGATAATATTGTGGAAAAAGAAATTCAAGCAAAATTAGATTTATTGATGAAGGGAAGAACAACTGTAACTATTGCTCATAGATTAAGTACAATAAAAAATGCTAATGAAATTATTGTTTTAGGTGGTAATGGTGCTGGAATAGTCCAAAGAGGTAAATTTAGTGAATTAAGAGATCAACCAGGTCACTTCCAAAAACTTTATAAAGCAGGGTTAATTGAATAATATAAAAAACAAATATCTAATATTTGTTTTTTATATGCAAAAAGACGCACTTTTTACAAAAAATTAATAAAAAAGATTGATTTTAATAATATTAATATGCTATTATGAATAGGTAGAAATCTATCTATGGCTTTTTAGCTCAGTTGGTAGAGCAACCGGCTGTTAACCGGTTGGTCGCAGGTTCGAGTCCTGCAAAAGCCGCCATTTTGATGGCCTGTTGGTGAAGCGGTTAACACACACGGTTTTCATCCGTGCACACACGGGTTCGAACCCCGTACAGGCTACCATTTTTATATTTTTCTTTGGAGTGTTAGCTCAGTTGGGAGAGCTCCTGCCTTACAAGCAGGCGGTCGGCGGTTCGAGCCCGTCACACTCCACCATTTTTTTATGCTGATGTGGCTCAATTGGCAGAGCAACTGACTTGTAATCAGTAGGTTGTAGGTTCAAGTCCTATCATCAGCACCATAAGGAAAATATCATCAACCATACTTGGTTGTTTTTTTATTCTGAAATATATGTATTATATTATTAAAGGAGCAAATTAATGAAAAAAAGCTTATCTTTAATTACATATATATCCTTATCAGTATTTCTTTTAAATCAAATTTTGGTTATTGCTTTTATTAAAAGCATTTATTATGAATTGAATAATAAATCTCTTGAAGATATAGTCTATATAATTGTGATTTCATCAATAGTATTTTTATTAATAGTAGCTTTTGTCGCTTTTATATCTATTATTAAAAACACAACTAAATCTACTTTTGTCGGCTCAATTATATTGATTATTTTGGGTATTATATTATTCTTTACTATAATTTCATTCACTTGAATATTTGGAATTATAAATATTATTTGTGGTTTAATCTTTATTTCAATTGGGTCAATTCATTTAAAAACTACGAGGGAATACTTATAATTTTTCTCTTTAATTATTTGATTAAAACAAAAAAAATGTTATTATAAATTTGTTATTTTAATCGTCTCGTTAGCTCAGTCGGTAGAGCAACTGGCTTTTAACCAGTGGGTCATAAGTTCAAGTCTTATACGGGACACCATTCATCCGGAATTGGCGGAATTGGCAGACGCACCAGACTTAGGATCTGGCGTGGTAACACGTGGGGGTTCAAGTCCCTTATTCCGGACCATAAAGATTTTTAAATCACTTGCCAGTGATTTTTTTTATTTTTTAATTAAAATATTGCAATTTAATTTTATATTGTGTATATTCTTCTTTAAGAAAAGTTTGAGGAATTCTATGAAAAATTTTAACTGACTAATCAAAAACAATAAGTTAGAATACAGAGATTTTTATATTTCTCATTCTTTTCAATTTTCTAAATTATTTATATCTAATTAATCAACCATTTTATTGGTTGATTTTTTTTGTAAATATTTTAGTTTGAAAGGAGAAAATATGGAAGAAATTAAAAAAATTAATTTAGTTTTAGAACCAAATCAAAAACCAAAAAATATTGGTCAATGAATTGTTTTATCACTTCAACACGTCTTTGCAATGTTTGGAGCAACTGTGTTGGTTCCAATTATTATAAATAGTCTTTCTCAAAAAGGGGAAGTTATAAATATATCAATGGCACTTTTTTGTTCTGGAGTAGGAACATTAATTTATATTGCCCTTACAATGGCAAAAGTACCAATATATTTGGGAAGCAGTTTTGCTTATATGACGGTTTTAGGAATTGGATGAAATCAATGGGGAAACTCAATTTTTATTGCTGTATTTGCTGTTGGAGTTGTCTATATTTTTATGGGATTTTTAATTCATTGAACTGGAGTGCAATGAATTAAAAAAGCCTTTTCACCAATAGTCGTAGGTCCAATAATAATTACTATTGGTCTTAGTGCAGTTCCAAGTGCATTAGAAAATATTGGTTTTGTAGCAAAGAATAATGCATGAGGTAATTACCCTCAGTGATTGGCAATTCTAATTGGAGTTATAACTTTTCTTGTAGCAGCTATTTGTATGTTAAAAGCAAAGAGCTTTGTTAAAGTTATTCCAATTTTAATTGCTTTAAGTGTGGGATATATTATTTGTATAATTTTACACTTCTCTTTAATAAAAAATAATTGAACAATATTAAATACCCAAGGTATTGCAAACCCAAATAATTGAGAATGATATCCAAGTTTTAAGAAGATATGAGATGTAAATCCTAATACAATTGGACCAGCATTGGTTGCAATTGTTCCAATATCATTAGTTACTATGGTTGAGCATTTAGGTGATCATATAAATATTGGAACAATGACTGGAAGAGACTTTATCAAAAATCCAGGAATTAGTAGAACCTTAATGGCAGATGGGGTGGCTATGAGTTTTGCTGGATTAATTGGTGGTCCTGCAAATGCAACTTATGCAGAAAATACAAGTGTTGTTGGTTTAACAAAAGTTGCAAGTGTTTGAGTTACAGGATTAGCAGCCATATTTGCAATAATAATGAGTTTTATTGCTCCTATAAATGAAATAATAAAAATGATACCAGTACCTGTAATGGGTGGGATTAGTTTAATGCTATTTGGAATGATTGCTTCAAATGGAATTAAAATTATGATTGATTCAAAAGTAGACCTTAAAGATGCTAAAAACTTAGTTGTAATATCAGTTATTTTAGCAATAGGAATTGGAATGTCAATTATGAAAGAAGATATTGTAATTGGCTCATTCCATATTACAGGATTATTCTTAGCAACATTTTCTGGAGTAATGTTGAATTTGTTGCTTCCAAAGCATGATAATGCTGGAATTTTAACAATATTTAATAGTTTCAAAAGAAAACCCAAGCAAGATAGTGTTGATAGTAATAAAAAACAAATCAAGAATAAAAAAGATAAATAATTAAATAAATGTCTATGAAATTATGGAAATGATTCAAATTAATTGAATCATTTTTTAATTGACTTCCTAAACTAATATATTTGATTTATAATCATAATTGACAAATCGAGGTGAAATTATGAAATTAAAAGAAAATGTTCTTATTTTTTCAGACTTAGATGGTAGTGCTCTTGCAAGTACACATGAATTTAGTGAATTTACAAAAAATGTTGTAAAGAAGGTTTATGATAAAAACTATTACTTTATTCCAGTAACTGCAAGATGTACAAAAGATACCTTTGAACAACAATCAATTTACTTAGAACTAGACAAGTTAGGTGGAATTGCTGCGGCAAATAATGGAACTCATATATATGATTTTAAAAAAAATAATTGAATAAGAAAAGAATATATCTCTAAAGACACATTGAAACAAATTTTTAATATAACTTATGGAAAAATCGGAAAATATAAAGTACATTTTATTGCAGATGATGCTTATTTTGTTTATGGTCCTGGTGAAAATTCCTTCTATTGATCAGAAATTATGAAAATAGATTATAAAGTAATTGATTCTTTTGAAGAAATTGATAAGGAAATTAATCATATTACCGTTGTTTTAGAAAAGGAACCAAGCCAGGAAAGTATTGAATTATTTTATAAAAATTTTGCTATTATAAGTAATGAACTTGATATAATAAAATATACAGATAGAGTTTATGAATTGGCAATTAAAGGAATTCATAAAGGATCTGTAGTTAAAGAAGTACTAAACTATTTGGGTTTGGATCAATCAAATACAACAACATTTGGATTTGGTGATAGTTTTAACGATTTTGAGTTAGCTCAGGAAGTTGACAATTTTATAGCAATGGAAAATGGTTTGAAAGAACTAAAAGAAAAAGCATCATTTATAACTAAAACAAATGATGAAAATGGTGTAGCTAATTATATAATAGAAAATATTTTATAAAGGAGAGAAAAATATGGCAGTTAAAGTAATAGAAACAGTAGAAGAATTTAATCAAGAAATTTCAAAAGAAGCCACAGTTGTGGATTTTTATGCAGAATGATGTGGACCTTGTAAAATGTTTGCACCGATATTTGATTTAACTTCAAATGAAGAAAGTTCAGTAAATTTTATTAAAGTAGATACGGATAAACTAAAAGAAGTAGCATTAAAATATAATGTTATGTCAATTCCAACTATTATTATGTTTAAAAATGGTGAAGTTGTTAAACAAAATAGTGGGTTTATGCCAAAAGATATATTAAAGCAATTTATTAAATAAGGGGGCATAGGAAATTGATAAAGTTAATAGCACTTGATATTGATGGAACTTTAGTAAAAAGAAGAAATGTAGTATCTAAGAAAAATATTAAAGCCATTAAAGAGGCAAGAAAAAAAGGTATTAAAATTTGTATTGCTACAGGTAGAAATATATCAAGAGCTAAAAATATTGCAAAGGCAATTGGCCTTGATTCAGCTCAAGAGTTTTTAATAAGTTTAAATGGAGGAGCTACTTTTAAATACAATGAAAATGCAGAACCTATTATGGTGGAAGAGCATTTATTTGAATTAGAAGATTTTAAATTTATTTATGATGTAGCTAAGGAAAATAAACTAAGCTGTTTTAGTTATGCAAAAGATCCAAATATTGCATATATTTTAAAAAGAGATTTATTTACCTATGTATTGAAAAAATTTTCTCATAGAAAATTAATCAAATATAATCGCGAAACAGTAAAAGATACTTCATATAAAATTGTTGTTTATGGAAAGCCAAAAGGTATTTCTACACTTAAAAATAAATTAAAGGATAAAGAATTTGAAATGTTTTCATGAAGCTATGTTCCGCATTCTTCTAATGTTGAAATTAATCCAAAAGGTGTTGATAAACTATATTCACTTCAAAATGTTGCAAAGTCTTATGGTATAAAAGCTGAAGAAATAATGTATTTTGGAGATAGTGATAATGATCAAAAAGCTCTTCAATGAGCTGGTCAAGGAATTGCAATGGGAAATTCTAAAAAACATTTAAAAGAAATTGCAACAGATTCAACAAAAACTAATAAGAAACATGGAGTAGGCTACTGAATTCAAAAGACAATACTAGTCTAAAAGCAATCTTAAACAAATTGAAACATAATAAAATATTTTATTATGTTTCAATTTTAATGTAATTTTATATTTTATTAAATTTATAATTTTTTGATTGTTTAAAATAGGGAAATTCTTTTATAAAGGAGATATTATGAAAACAAAATCAAAAATTATATTAATTGCTTTTATGAGTTTATTACTGATGACTTCAATTATTCTTCCCGTGATTTTTATTTTTTCAAAAAATGGTAGAGATATTATTTTGGATAATAAAAGATCAGCTGTTTGACAAACAGGACCTTTAAAGAATGAAGATAAGAAAGAGTTGGAAAGTTCTCATACACTATCTTATTTTTTTGGTGAAACAGAATTTAATTATGCAACTTATAAAAGGGATAGTAAAAATTATACTTTTTATGGCGATGAGCAAAACGTTAAGAGAACAAAAATTTATAATAAAAAAATAAATTTATGAAAAAATGATACATTTGAAGAGCAAATAATTTTATTTAAAAATGTTAATGAAGATGTTGTTAAAAATATTAATATTGAAGTTTTTAATCAAAATGAAGATATAGATGTTTCAGCACATATTATTAATCCAATAAAGAATAATAATACTACAAAAGCAAACAATGATCTAATTCCTTTAGGAGAATTTTATACTTTTGATGAAATAACTAACAATGTAGAAATTAGTGAAATGCCTTTAAGTTTTCAACCAATACTAATTCGATATGCTAGTAAAGATAAATCAAATGTAGGTAGATTGAAATTCAAAATTAATTATAGTATTAATAATGTTATAAAAGAAATTATTATAGATAAAGAATATCAAATTAATAATAAATTAGAATATAAGGTTTCTGATTTTGGATCTAGTGCAATGTTCTTTCCAAATACTTCTTCAAAATTTATTTTAAAAAATTTAAATGAAGTAGTTACAAAAAGAAAAATTGATTATAGTGATGAAGATAATATAGATTTTGAGGATTCTAAAAAATTAAAAAAAATAATTAAACTTGAAAATCCCTTATTGCCAAATGATTCAGAAGTATTTGAAGTAGAAGAAAAAGACGATTTTATAAGAGTTTGATTAAAATCAAAGACATACAAATATGTAACAACTGCTGGTAAACAAATTGATTATATTAATGTTGATTTTTATAAAAAAATTAATCAAGAGTATTTTTTAGATTTAAATAATGAATCACAAGCAACAAAAATTATTGGAAATTATGACTATGCAATAGTAGATGATATTACAAGAACTCTTCCAAAGTACCTAGATACAAACTCTTTGGTTACAAGAGATAATATTTTAGGACGAAAAATTAAAGATATGAGTGAAAGATCAAATTATGAAAGTATATCAGTTCCAAATTTTGGTTTGGGTAATTTTATAAAATATGTTTTCACTCCTCATCAAGATGAAAAAAATGTTATAAAAAGCTTTATGGGTGAAACTTTGGAAGAAGTTTTTAGTAAAACAGCAGATAAAGGTATTTGAGAATTAGATTTTAAAGTATTTGATAGATATGTTAAGTTCCTAAAGGATAGTGGAGTAAAAAATATTTTAATTCCAATAGGTTCAAGAGGAAATTCTAATATGTTTAATTTTTTTGTTAAAGATTCAGACCAAAGAGCTTATCAAGTTGCTGCCAATAGTTTATATGTAGATAGTTATGGTGAAATTACACCAGATGGAATTGCAGTAATAAATCAAATGATACCGTTATTACGTGATCAATTGGCAATTCACGCATCTCAAAATCAAACTATATACGAAGATATCAATATTTATTATTCTTATGATGAATTTTCAGCTGAAGTAAATAATTTATCAATTGATATTTTTAAAGATATTGATGATACATACAAAGACTTTTGAAAAAGTCACTTGTATGGTGGTTGACAATTTCAGTTAGAATCTAAAGATTTTGAAGGTCTTGAAAATGCTTTAGATGTTTATGATTATGTGACTCTCCAACAAAGAGAATTTATTTATGAATTTAGTAAAAGCAAGGATATGCTAGAGGATCTAATTGAATACTTTAATAAAAGAAATTCTGATAATAAAAAAACTCATATATATTCTTCATGAAATAATTACCCAGCAACTTATTTAAATAGTAATGGTTATGAAATGTTATGAGCCATGTTATTTTCATTTAAAGTGGGAGCACATGGTTATGATAGGTATCAAGTAGATGGTTATAAAAATGATATCTCGTTAGATGGTGAAGTTTTAGACCCAACAAAAGAACCAGGAGATTCATTTTATATTTATCCTGGTGATTCAAATGAAATGTTTGATAGTTTAAGATACGTTAATATGATTAAAGGTATTAATCTTGTAAATAAAGCAAAAATTATTTTAAAAGAAAGTTCAAATTATAGTAACTATAAAGATATATTACAATTTGATACAAAAGAAGAAAATAGATATATTAATGAAAAATGAAATTTAAATTATTATGATTTTAATAATAATTTTTCAACTAGAAGTTTATCAGGTCAAGCAACTTATATTAACTGATTAATTAGAAATTATAATTTTTAAAATAGAAATATTAGATTTTATTGATAAAATAAAATCTTTTTAATATTTATTTTAACTTTATTATATTTATTTATATATAATAATGTTATTAAAAACACAAAGGAGAATTACTATGAAATTACAATCAGTAACAAACATCAATCAATATCTAATTACTGAGTGATTTAATGTAGTAATTACTCGTGTTGAATGATTTGAAAAAGTCTTAGAGACTGAAATGCTCCTCCTGATTGCGTAATCCATTTTAATAAATTACGCGTTAAAAATTTAATATTTTTTAAAGGAGACATATTATGAACAACAATAATATTTTAGAGATTAGAAATCTTACTAAAAGTTATGATGGAAAAGTTGTTTTAAAAGGTGTTAGTTTTAATATTAAAGAAGGAGAGTTTATAACTCTTTTAGGACCATCTGGTTGTGGTAAGACAACTACTTTAAATATCATTGGAGGAAGAGAAAAACAAGACTCTGGTGATTTATTATTTGAAGGAAAAGACCTTACTCCAATTCCAAGTAATAAAAGACAAATAAATACAATTTTTCAAAATTATGCACTTTTCCCTCATTATGATGTTTACGATAATATTGCTTATGGATTAAGAGTTAAAAGAGTTAAAGAAGATCTAATAACTAAAGAAGTAATGCAATATATCAAAAAATTTTCATTAGAAGGTATGGAAAATAAAAGGGTTCATGAATTAAGTGGTGGTCAAAAGCAACGTGTTGCAATTGCTAGAGCACTTATTTTGAAACCAAAAATTCTACTTTTAGATGAACCTATGTCAGCTCTTGACGTTCAATTAAGAAAAAGAATGCAAGATGAGTTAAAAGAACTTCAAGAAGAAATTGGAATTACTTTTATTTTAGTAACCCATGATCAAGAAGAGGCTTTGACTTTAAGTGACAGAATAGTTGTTATGAATGATGGAGCAATTCAACAAATTGGCTCTCCAGAAGAAATTTATAATGAACCTGAAAATAACTGAGTAGCTAATTTTATTGGCGTATCAAATGTTATTGGTGATGGTGAATTTATCAAAGACTTAAAAGTTAAATTTGATGGTAAGGAATTTGAATGTACAGATAAAGGTTTTGGAGAAAATGAAAAAAATATTGATATTGTTTTAAGACCTGAAGATTTAAAAATTCAAAAACCAGATAAAGGATTCTTTAATGGTGTAGTTGAAAATATTATTTTTAAAGGTGTCCATTATGAGATAACTATTAAAACAAAAAATAGAAATTATATTGTACACACAACTGAATTTCATGATTTTGATAAAGAAGTTTCTATTAAATGAAATCCCGATGATTTACATATTATGTGAAAAGAGATAGATGAATAATTTAGATAACGAAAAAGACATTATTAAACAAAAAAATAATGTTGAAGTCGAAAAAGAATTAGACGATATTGAAAATATAGAATCTGAAGGAACAGAAATAGAAACAGAAATACCAAAAGTAAAATTAAAAGAAAAAATTCAGGAATTTAAAATTGTTAAGGGAATCAAATCAAAAGTCTGACCAATTATGTTGCCATTTATGGTTGTTATGGGCTTTTTAGTTATACTTCCATTATTGGGAATAATTATATTTTCAATTGTTGAAGCTACAGGCAATAGTATAAAATTTAAACTTGATTTTTCAAACTTTGTTAAACTTTTAACATCAGGATCAATTATGTATGTTTTATTTTTATCACTAATGTATGCCTTCATAGCAAGTATTATTTGTGTTGCTTGTGCTTATCCAATAGCATTAATTATGGCACAACTAAAAAATAAATTATTAGCCAAAAATGTTTGAGTACTTGTTACATTACCAATCTGAATAAGTATGATATTAAAAATTCTTGGACTGAGAAGTTTATTTTTAGTGATATCTCCAAGTGTTTTAGGAACACCAATAGCAGTTATTATTGGAATGGTATATATGTTTTTACCATTTGCAATATCTCCAATTTATAATGCAATTGAAAATCAAGATAGAAATTATTATTTGGCTGCTTTAGATTTAAAAGCTAGCAAGTCAAAAGCATTTTGACATACGACTTTTAGACAATCATTACCAGGAGTTTTTGCTGGCTTTACATTAGTATTAATTCAAGCAGCAACATCACTTCTAATTGTTAGATATATGGGTGATGGAAAAATAAACTTGATTACTTCAATTATAGAAAATTATTTCTTTAGAGGAACTGATTTTACTTTCGGAGCAACAATAGCAATTGCATTGGCATTACTTTTATTTGCAATTATGGGAATTATGAAATTAATTTCAAATAAATTCGAAGTAAGGGGGTCAAAAAAATGAAAAAATTCATCAAATCAAGTTACTTCTTAATAATGATGTTATTTATTTATGTACCAATAGCAGTTATGATTATTTTCTCATTCAATTCTGGAAGTAGTGTTACAAGTTGAAGTGGTTTTAGTCTTGAATGATATAGTGCATTAGTTAATAATTCACCATTTATGAAATCAATAACAGTATCTTTATTTGTAGCAATGGTTTCTACAATAATGTCATTATTAATTGGAATGATGGCTGTTGTGGGACTAACTAAAATTAGAAAAAGATCTTCAGATAACTGAGTAAGAATAGCAAATATACCTTTAGTAAATGCTGATGTTATTACAGCTGTTGGATTAATGCTTTTATTTGTTCTTGCAGGACTAAAATTTGGAATTGTTACTTTGATTGCAGCACATATTTCGTTTAATGTGCCATATGTAATCATTACAGTTCTACCATTTATGAACAGAATTGATAAAAACATTCTAGAAGCTTCAAAAGATCTTGGAGGAAATCAAAGACAAACTTTTTATAAAGTTGTTCTTCCAATTTTAACACCATGTATTATTACTGCAGCTGCAATTTGTTTTGCAATGAGTTTTGATGATTTTATTATTTCTTACTTTACTGGTGGAGGTCAAACTAACGTATCAACTTTTATTTATACTGCAAAAAGAATGCAACCATACATAAATGCTTTTGGAACTTTATTAGTAGCTTCAATTGTAGTTATAGTTTTAATTTGAAATATAATTCAAATTGCTTTACAAAAATCAAAAGATGTAAAAATTCAAATTAAAAAAGGTGAGTATAAAATAAAACTAATTAGTAGAATTGAAAGTGAAATAAAATATCTACAAAGTTGTCTTTCAACTGGGACAAGAACCCAAAAATCGAAAAATTTAAGGCTTTTAGCAAAATATAAATTATTAAAAATACAATTCAAATTATTAAATAGTAAAAATAATAATAAAAAGATTAGTAAATTAGAATGAAAAAAGGAAATAATTTCTTCAGAGATTAAAACTGAAAAAAGATATTTTACAATATTTAAAAAATTGAATATTAAAAAGTCTCAAATTGAATCAAAAATACAAAAAATGACAAATGAGAAAAAGATAAGAAAATTTGAACAAGTACTAAGTAAACTTGAAAGAAAAATTAATAAGTATGAAAAAGAAATTGAATGAATTAATGAAAGAAATGAAATTGATAAAGAGAAAGCTTTGGAAATTGGACAGCAAGTAATTGATTTAAAAGAGGAATTAGCAAATTTAGAATATCCAAATTCAAAAGAAATTTCTTGATATAACAAAAAAATAAAGGAACTTTCTATTAAAAGAGATAGTTTACTTGAAGGAAGAAATCAATACAAATTAAGAATGACTATTGAAAAACTTGCTTTATTACAAAAAGAAAATGAAGAAAAATCAAGAAAAAAATATGAACAATTAAAATTAATTAAATCAAAAGTGTTTAGAAAAATTTCACTTGTTGATTCAATTGATAAACAAATAAATTTATTAGATAAAGATGATGAAAATTATTCAGTTAAATTAGTTGAATTACAAGAAATTAGAGAAGAAAAACTTAAAGAGGCGACTGAAGCAATTAATTCTAAATTATCTTCAAAAGAAGAAAAATTAGAAAAAGTTAATAATTATGTAAAAGCTAAAAGAGATAAATATTTTCCTGATGTTTTAGAAGAAACTTATGTTCCAAAATCAAATAGATGAATTAAAAGAAATTGAAAACAACTTACAATGGGATCAGCTTTGTTAATTTCATTTTCATTATTAACAACAGCTTATATAATGAATAATATTTATGATTTAGTAATTGGAAATTGAGGAAGTTATATTGATGTTAATTTAATTACTAAGTTCGAAAAAGAAACAGGGTATAAAGTTAATTATCAACAATATGATTCAAATGAGTCACTTTATAATAAAACATATACTTTTAATTATGACATAATGGTACCAAGTGATTACATGGTTGAAAAATTAGCTACAGAAGGTGCCTTGCAAAAAATTGATTGAGATAAAGTTGAAACAATTGAAAGCCCAATTGAAAATCCTAGTTCTACAAGTTGTCAAAATTCTTTATTTCAAGATAATGAAGTAGTTCAAGAAAAACTACATTATAATTGCAATATTTTAGAAGCACATGAAAATCATAAATTTAAGGATGCCGAAGATAGTTCTTCTAATCTATTAGATTATTCAATTCCATGATTTTGAGGAGATGTTAGAATTGTATTTAACCTAGGTGATATGGTGAATGGGCAATTCAAAGAAAATACAAAACTAGTAAATTTCTTAAAAGAGCAAGATGTATTTAAAAATCAAGCTAACCAAAAACGTGTATTCTATGAAATTGATCCTGATAAGTTATCATGAGATATTTTATGAAAAGGAGCTGAAGCTGGATTTAATCTTGCATTAAATGAAGATCCAAAAAATGTTTTTATGTATGGTTTTGAAAAACTATATGGAAATGTAGAGGCAAAAGATGGACTTAAAGTTAATGAAACATTGTTAACTAAACAACAACAAATTGATAATGTTTCAAGTGAAATTAAAAATCTTGTAAGTTATAGAAATGTTGGATTATATGGTGATCAGCTTCAAGATAAAGTTCATGATAGAGATTTTGATATTGCAGTAATGTATAATGGTGATTTAATTTATGCAACCCAAGATGATTATGAAAGTGAAGTTGAAGAAGATAATTTGAAGGTGGTTCGTGAAGAAGCACAAACAAATAGTTTTGATTTTACAATAATATCTGAAGTACCTAGAAAAGATTTGACCAATAAAAATATTAAGATTTTAGATAAACAAGTTAAAAAAGAATCAACCAATTTATGAAGTGATAATCTTGTTATTTCAAGTGGCAATAGACACTTAGAAGCGACTTATGCATTTATAAACTTTATTTATAGTAGAGATTCACAAGAAGCTCTTGTTGATGAAACAGGAATGCCTACTGGATTTCAAGAAATATTAGAATATGGTATGACAAAAGGTGATGAATGAGAGAAATGATTTACACCTCAAGAAGGAGATTCATTTAGTTTTGATGAAAAATTTGATAATTACTTAGTTGATAAATTTAATCAGATAATTTCAACTAAACATTAATAAAAAAATGCAATATTTTGCATTTTTTTATTTTTTAAAGAAAAATATGATTATTAATTTTATATTTACTAAAATATTTTTAAAATAATAAAATATTTTAGTAAATAATTCAAAAAGTAAATAATATAATTCTTAATTTTATTTAGATGGCTTCTTTAGTTATAATTTACTAGCAAATTACTTTCTAATTTTTTCATCTTAGTTAAATAAATAATTATATTTTTAAGGGCGAATTTTAAATTTAATTAATATTATTTTTTACTAAAAATATTCAAAAGACTACTGTATTAATAACATTATATTTGTAAATATATTATTTTTTTTAGTATAATCATTTAGGTAATGGTACCATAGCCAAGAGGCTAAGGCATGGGACTGCAACTCCCTGATCGTCGGTTCGACTCCGACTGGTACCTCCATTATTGAAATAAAGGAGTTTAAACACTTCTTTTTATTTTATTTATTTTTTGCAAAAAGACACAAATTATCTTTTTATTTGCTATAATAAATATTGTCAATTTTATGCAAAGTTGATAAAAAACTTACAAAATGTAATATAATATTTTTGGTTGTTTTCACACAAAAATGCGCCCTTAGATCAATTGGATAGATCGTTTGACTACGGATCAAAAGGTTAGGGGTTCGAGTCCCTTAGGGCGCGCCATTATTGAAAATTACCATGAATATTATTAAATATTCATAACTTCGGGAAGTGGCTCAGCTTGGTAGAGCATTCGGTTTGGGACCGAAGGGTCGCAGGTTCGAATCCTGTCTTCCCGACCATTATAATTTAATATTTTTTATATATGGGCCCGTAGCTCAGCTGGGAGAGCACCTGCCTTGCACGCAGGGGGTCGACGGTTCGATCCCGTTCGGGTCCACCATATATGGCGGGGTAGCTCAGCTGGTTAGAGCGCTCGGCTCATACCCGGGAGGTCAAGAGTTCAAGTCTCTTCCCCGCTACCATATATTTATTGTTTTTATTATTTTGGACCTTTAGCTCAGTTGGTTAGAGCATCCGGCTCATAACCGGATGGTCATTGGTTCGAGTCCAATAAGGTCCACCATTCATGATGACTCTATATTGATCATGATGGGGCAAACAAAATACGGAAGATTACCCAAGCCTGGCTGAAGGGGTCGGTCTTGAAAACCGAGAGTCGGGGAAACCCGAGCGGGGGTTCGAATCCCTCATCTTCCGCCATTTTTATCGCGGGGTGGAGCAGTTGGTAGCTCGTCGGGCTCATAACCCGAAGGTCGTAGGTTCAAGTCCTACCCCCGCAACCATTTTGGCCCCATAGCGAAGTTGGTTATCGCGCCTCCCTGTCACGGAGGAGATCACGGGTTCGAGTCCCGTTGGGGTCGCCATTATTGGTTTTGTAGCTCAGTTGGTAGAGCAATTGATTGAAGCTCAATGTGTCGGCGGTTCAATTCCGTCCAAAACCACCATTAAATGAATAACAGACGTCATTCAATGACGTTTTTTTAATGAAATATTTTTAATTAAAAATGCTTTTTTATTGAATTTTAAAAAGTAATATTTTATAATTAATATTGTTTTACGGAGTATAGCTCAGCTGGTTAGAGCGCACCCCTGATAAGGGTGAGGTCGGTGGTTCAAGTCCACTTATTCCGACCATTTAGAATTTAAAGATACCATTATGGTGTCTTTTTTTATTTTATGTATGTATAATAATTAAAGACTTAAAGAGAGGTGGTAAATATGAGTATTCCTTCCGAACAGGTACGAAATTTAATTATTCAAAGCAAGATAAGAAGTAATGCTAATTTATCGCTTTTTTTTGTATTGTCAAAATAAAATTATAAGTTAGCTTTCATAAATAAGGAGAACGATGTTATGAAAACTAAAAATAAAAAAGTAAATAACAATTATAATAATCAACTATCAAAGTTTGTTAAATTAGATCAAGAACAAACTTTAAAAAAATTAGAGATTTCTAACTTTGGGTTATCAGAAACTGAAGTAGAAACTCAAAAAAACAAATTTGGAGATAATTTACTAAAGGAGAAAAAATTTAATTATATTTTGTCTTTTATTAAGGCATTTTTCAGTCCTTTTAATTTAATACTAATTGTAATTGATACATTTAGTTTCTATCAATATGCAACTGATCCTGAACTATCAGATCTTGTTGGAGCACTATTAGTTTTAACAATGATTATAATTAGTGGAACTATTTATTTTGTACAAGAAATTAGGTCCTTTCATGTTATTAAAAAAATGACGTTTGAAAATAAACATATGACTAAAGTTATTAGAGATGTTGATTTTAAAATCACAAATATTGATAATGCAAATTCAATAAAATTAATTAAAGAAAGTGAACAAATTGAAACATCAGAACTTGTTCCTGGAGATTTAATATATGTTTCAAATGGGGACTTAATTCCAGCTGATGTAAAAGTTATTTGATCAAATAACTTATATTTAAATCAATCATCATTAACAGGAGAATCTTTTCCTGTTCAAAAGAAAACAATAAATAATAAGGAAAATTATTTAGAATATGAAAATGTATGTTATATGGGAACTGAAGTAGTTTCAGGTTCAGCATTATGTTTGGTTATTCAAACTGGACAAAAAACTTTCTTTTCTGCAATTAATGATAAAGTTACAGAAAAAAGAAGTAAAAACTCTTTTGAAAAAGGAGTTTGAAAAATTACAATGTTGTTAATTTCATTTATGTTAGCAGTTACACCAATTGTTTTCTTAGTTTTTGGATTAAGACCAGCAACAATTGACCAAAGATGACTTTCTGCTGCATTGTTTGCAATTTCAATTGCAGTAGGATTAACGCCAGAAATGCTGCCAGTAATAGTTACTGCAAATCTTTCAAGAGGTTATGCAAAAATTAAGAAAGAAAATGTTATAGTAAAAAACTTAAATGCTGTTCAAAATATGGGTGCTATTGATATTTTGTGTACAGATAAAACAGGAACAATTACAAGTGGAGAAATTAATCTTGATCATGTTTTTGATATAAAAAATCAAAAAAATGAAAAGATTGAACATATATTATATTTAAATAGTTATTTCCAAACAGGATTTCAAAATCCAATTGACCAAGCCGTTTTATTAAGTAAAAAAATAAGTATGCCAAATCTTGAACAATATTCAAAAGAATGAGAAGTTCCCTTTGACTTTCAAAGAAAAATTTTATCAGTCATTTTATCTAAAAATGGTGAAAAAGAAATTTTTACAAAAGGAGCTATTGAAGAAGTTCTGAAAGTATGTGATCGTATTTTTATTAATGGTGAAATAGTAAAACTTAAAAAAGAACATATTGATAAAATTATGGCAAAATCAAATGAATATAATAATGATGGTTTTAGAGTTATTGGTATTGCACATAATGAATTAGAAGATGAAGATATTGAAGAAGACTTAGTATTTTATGGTTTTGGAACATTCTTTGATGAACCAAAAAAAACTTCAAAAAAAATTATAAAGGAATTAGCTCAAAAAGGAATTTCAACAAAAATTTTAACTGGGGATAATGAAATTATCACAAGAGCTATTTGTTCTAAAGTAGATTTTAAAATTGATAAATTATATACAGGAAAAGAAATTGATTCAATGAATGAAGAACAACTTCATAAGGCAGTTCGTAAAGGAAATGTTTTTGTTAAGTTAAGTCCTATACATAAATCAACAATAATAAGAGCACTTAAAGAGCAAGGCCATGTCGTTGGATTTATGGGAGATGGAATTAATGATGCTCCAGTTTTAAGAGAATCAGATGTTGCAATTTCTTTTGATGAAGCTTCAAACATTGCAAAGGAAGCAGCAGACATTATTTTAATGGAAGAATCATTACTTCCAATTAGTCATGCAGTTCATGAGGGAAGAGTTTCTTTGGCAAATATTTTAAAATATATTAAAGTTACAATTGCTTCAAATTTTGGTAATGTACTTAGTGTTCTAGTTGCATTATTTTTAACAATGTCAGAGCCAATGCAACCTTTACATTTACTAACTCAAAACTTATTATATGATATAGTAATGTTTGCATTTATTTTTGATAAAGTGGATAGTAAATTTACTGATAAGCCACGACCATTAAAAACAAAAAATATAATTTGATTTACAGTAATAAATGGACCTGTAAGTTCAATATTTGATATTTCAACATTTTTAGTTCTATTATATGGATATCACATTGTTAACCCAGGAATTGGTGCAGGTGTACAACCACCAAGTGAGGGGTCATTAGAAATCTTTAATGGTAGCTGATTTGTTGTTGGTTTAATGACACAAACTGCAGTAATGCAAATGTATAGAACTGAAAAAATTCCTTTCATTCAATCTAATGGGTCATGACAAGTTACTGTTTCAACAATCTTTGTTTGTTCTATGGCAGTAATTGTTCCTTATGGGTTTATGAGTATTGATGCAATTAGTGATGGTATGAAAATGGGTGTACCAAAATGGTCATTCCTACCAATTGCATTAAGTTTTGTTGCAGCATATATGGTTTTAGCCCAAGCTGTAAAAATGCTATACATAAAAATATTTAAAGAATGACTATAAAAAACTTAAACTTATGTTTAAGTTTTTTTGTTTATTATTAAACATTAACACTAATTAATATTTAAGGTAAAATATTAAAAGTTAATAAAAGAGGTAATATAATGGAATTTTCACATAAAGCAATAGAAAAAAAATGACAAAAATTTTGAGAAAAAAATAATACGTATAAAACAACAAGTAATAAAGATAAGAAGGCTTATATACTAGATATGTTCCCATATCCAAGTGGAGCAGGTCTTCACGTTGGTCATCCGAAGGGCTACACTGCAACAGATGTTTTTGCAAGAATGAGAAGAATGCAACAATATGATGTACTACATCCAATAGGGTGAGATGCTTTTGGGTTACCAGCAGAGCAATATGCTTTAAAAACGGGAAATGACCCAAGAGAATTCACAGCTAAAAATATTATTACTTTTAGAGAACAGTTAAAAAAATTAGGTTTCAGTTATGATTATAATAAAGAAGTTAATACAAGTGATCCAAATTACTATAAAATTACTCAATGAATTTTTCAACAGCTTTATAAAAAAGGTTTGGCTGAAATTAGAGAAGCAAGTGTAAATTGATGTGAGGGGTTAGGAACTGTTCTTGCAAATGAAGAAGTTGTTTCAATAAATGGGAAAATGGTTTCAGACATTGGTGGTTTTGAAGTAGTTAAAAAACCAATGAAACAATGAGTTTTAAAAATAACAAAATATGCTGATAGACTATTAGAAGGTCTTGACTTATTAGATTGACCAAATTCAGTGAAAGAATTACAAAAAAACTGAATTGGAAAATCTGAAGGAGCAATTATTAAGTTTGATGTTAAAGATAATAAAGAGAAAATAAATGTATTTACAACAAGAGCAGATACAATTTTTGGAGTTTCTTATATTGTTCTTGCTCCTGAAAATAAGTTAACTTTAAAATTAACTAAACCAGAAAATAAAGAGCAAGTTGAGAAATATATTACTTTAACAAAAAGTAAAACTGATGTTGAGCGACAAGATGATTCAAAAGAAAAAACAGGAATCTTTACAGGTAGTTATGCTATAAATCCTTTTACAAAAGAACAATTACCTATTTGAATTGCTGATTATGTTTTAAATGATTATGCAACTGGAGCTGTAATGGCTGTCCCTGCACATGATGAAAGAGATTGAAAATTTTCATTAAAGTATAATTTAGCAATAAAATTTGTTTTAGAAACTAAAGATGAATCTAAAGCATTTGTTGGTGAATCAAACTTAATTAATTCAGATTTTTTAAATGGTTTGTCTAAAACAAAAGCTATTGATTTAGTAATTAGTAAATTGGCAAAGGAAAAAAAAGCTGAAAGAAAAATTAACTATAAATTAAGAGATTGATTATTTTCAAGACAAAGATTTTATGGAGAACCTTTCCCAGTAGTTTTTTTAGAAGATGGTCAAATTGCTTTAATTGATGAAAAAGATTTACCATTAGAATTGCCAAAAACAGACTATATTAAACCATCAGGTACTGGTGAATCACCACTGGCAAATTTAACAAATTGAGTAAATATAGATTTCAAAGGCAAAAAAGCGAAGAGAGAAACAAATACAATGCCGCAATGAGCAGGAAGCTGTTGATATTATTTAGCATATATTTTAACAACAAGTCCTAATAATTTGGTAGATATAAACTCAAAAGAAGCAATGCAATTATTTAAAAAATGATTACCAGTTGATCTTTATATCGGTGGACAAGAGCACGCTGTTCTTCATTTACTCTATGCAAGATTTTGACACCAAGTATTATTTGATTTGGGAATTGTACCTTCAAAAGAACCATTTCAAAAATTAATAAATCAGGGGATGATATTAGCAGATAATGGTGAAAAAATGAGTAAATCAAAAGGGAACGTAATTAATCCTGATGAAATAATTGAATCACATGGAGCTGATACTTTAAGGTTGTATGAGGTATTTATGGGTCCCTTAGAAGCTTCTTTACCTTGAAGTTATAAAGGTCTTGATGGAGCTAGAAAGTGACTTGATAGAGTCTATAGAATGATTGAAAATATAAAGTTAACAGATAAAAATAATGGCAATTTAGATTTCATTTATAATGATGTTGTTAAAAAAACAACTCAAATGGTTGAAGATTGCAAATTTAATACTGCTATTTCTCAATTAATGATGTTTGTAAATTCTGTTTATAAAGAAACACAACCAATTTATAAAGAGTATATTTTTAATTTCATTAAAATGTTGTCAGTTTATGCACCTCATTTAGCTGAGGAATTATGAGAAAAACTTGGTAATAAATCTAGTGTCTGTTTAGAAAAATGACCAACGCATGATGAAAGTAAATTATCATTATCAATTGTTACTATTGCTGTTCAAGTAAATGGTAAGTTAAGAGCAACATTTGAAGTTGATAAAGGTACTCAAAAAGAGTTATTAATTGATAAGGCTAAAACTTTAAATGTAATAAAAGAACAAATTAAAGGTAAGCAAATATTAAAAGAAATAGCTGTTTTAGATAAAATTGTAAATATTGTTATTAAATAATTTAGATTAAAACATTTTTATGTAATTTACATATTTTTCAACTACAAGAGAATATAATAAAAATATTAAAGGAGGATTTTTTATGGATAAATTAATTTTAAGTAATCTTCAAGATTACATTAATGAACATATTAAGATGCAAATAAATTGTTTTAATATGAGTAGAAAATGTGATGAACTTGGCTACCCAGGTTTTACTCATTTTTTTCAAGTGCAAGCTCAAGATGAGTTTTTACATCAAAGAAGAATAATGAATTATCTTTTAGATAAAGGTCAAGGATATAAAATTTCTTCAATAGAAATCAAAAATAAGGATTTTAAAAATATTGTAGAAATTTTAGAAGAGTATATTACTTGTAGAACACATTTTGCTAAAATTACAGACGAATTTACAAAAAATGCAAAAGATAAATCTGATTTTACAACAGTAAAATTCTATGAATGATTTGCCATTGATTTTTTTGAAGAAATATCAGAAACCAATGATTTACTTGATTGAATTAAAATGTCTAATGGAAATCACTATGAAATAGATAAGAAAGTATTAAAAAGAGAAAATCCAAATACTTTAGCAGTTATTGACCCATTTGCACCGCATCAAGATTAAGTATTAATATCAGCCTTTTGGTTGATATTTTTTAATTAACTAAAAATGTTATAATAAAAAGGACAAAAGTGAGGGCTAATTTATGTCAAATATTATTGAAAATAATGCAGTTAAAGAAATAATATTAGATTTCTCATTTTTACAAAATGTTCAATTTAAGGAAAATCCAGCAGCTTTAGATCAGATAATTGAGCAGCTAGACATAAGAGGTATAAATACTTGTGTGGAGTTTCAAAATTTCTTAAGAAGCTCATTGGCTAAAAAATCCTTTATATGTCTTTTAGACAATAAAACTAGACAATTTTCTAAAAAAGATAAGAGCAAATCATCTTATAACGGAATTATAAGAATTGAGCTAGATTCTAAAAATCAAAGTTTACTACCTGAGGGAACTTATCTAGGATTTTATGTAAATATTGATACTATGAATGCTTCTTTAATCATAAGTTCTATATTTATGACAAGATTAAAGCCATTGGCTCAAGAATTTGAAACAATAATACAAGAATCACAAATCTTAATAATTAGAAATCAAGGTCAAATTAAAGATGATGAGTTAATTAGAAGAAATGTTTTAAACTCATCTAATATTTCACAAATTGGTAAATTATTATCAACATTTGAAGAAGAAAAAGATAAATGGTTAAACTATTTAGAATTTAGTGATGACCTATTAAAATTGGATAGAAAAAAATCATTGCCCTATTTAGGGTTGAATTATCAAAAAGTAATAAGAATAGATAAAATTTATTTTGATTCAAATTTATTTGAATATGAAATAAAAGAATTTAAGACGAAAGCTTATAAATATTTATTAGTTAATTCTGAATCGTATTTGAAAAGTAAAAGAATTCAATATCAAATATCTTATGTAGTTACACTTGATCTTTTATTAGATGAACTAGAAAAAGTTAATAAAATTAAAAAAACAAAAGATTTATCTTTAGTTCCAATAAAAATGAATAAGAATATTTTAACAACTCATGAGCTTGTTAAAAATATTTATGAAATTTTTGATTTTGACCTTGATAAAATAAATGAAATAAAAAACATTTTGCAAGTTTCAAATATGTTGGGTGTTTTAGAAGAGGAAATAACTTTTGCAGATTATTGAATTAAGAATAGTAAAAATATTTTCCTTGGAGAGAAAAAAGAATTTGATACATTAATGAAAAATAATCCTAAAGAAATGCAACAATGAAAAATAAAAAAAATAAATTTTGAAATAGAAGAGGATTTTGATGAATCACTTTTTTTAAATAATAATTTGGAGTCTTTAAGTTCAGGCTATCTTGCATATACTGGTATTGGTGAAGACGTTTTAATTGAAAGATCTAAGCAAGTTATTAAAAAAATATCAGAGGGAAATACAAAAAACCCTTACTTAATTAATTATTTATTTAATACAAAATTAGTAGAATTATCTGAGGTTTCAAATGATATTAAAATAGATGATGATCAGTTCACTTTTACTTTAAATTCAGAACAAAAGGAAGCTGTAATAAAAGCTGTTAATACAAAAGATATTTTTATTTTACAAGGTCCTCCTGGAACAGGTAAAACACAAGTTATTAGTGAAATTATTACTCAATTAACTAAACTGAACAGAAAAGTTCTTATATCAAGTCAAAATCATGAAGCCATTAAAAATGTTGTTGATAGATTACCAATTGACCCTAATCTTAATAAAATAAGATTAACAAATCAATTAAATATAAAGTCACAATCTTCAAATGGTTATTCTCCAGATAGAGTGCTTTACAATTATTATAAGGCAATTGGAAAAAGAGCTTTTGATGATATGACAAATGATGAAAATCTAATAAGAGAATTTAATAATTATAAAAGTGAATTGGAACGATTAATAAATGCAAATAAAAGTTTTTATCAAAATAATACTCAAGTTAGATTAATTCAAGAAAAAATTGATGAATTAAATAATCAATTAATATCTTTTAAAGAAAAAAACTTAGATAAAATAAGATCTAAAAATTTATTAAAGGAAGAATTAATTAATGTAACAAATTTAATTGAAACAATATCTACAAAGGAATTTGATGCTTCTATTAATGTAGGAGAAAGAATAATTACTTGTTTTGAAAATTCAATTAAATTTGAATTAAATAATTTTGTATATATGAACTTAAGTTTTGAACCAAATGATTTTTTGAATCCATATTTATTAATAAAGGAAATTGTTAATGATATTTTTTATAAAAATGAGGCTTTCTTAGAAATTAAAAAAGCAAAATCAATTTTAAATAAATATAAAAGAAATGCAGATTTTGATTTAGCTGAAAAAGAAGAAAGTAGAATTCAGGGATTAGAACAAATTTTAAGAACGGATACTAAAATTAATGAGTTAAATAAAATATTTGAAACTTTCTTAGTTAGTTTGAGAAATTTGAAAGTAGAGATTGAATTAAGATTACAAAATAGAGAAAATGAAACTTTTATTGATCTCGATTTAGATAAATTAGAAATTGAAAAAAATCAATTGATAGTAACAAAAAATAATTTAGGAGAAAATGCTGGTTCGAGTGCAAGAGAACTTAGAGAGCTCATAAAAATTGTCAATGATAAATTTTCTTTAAATTTAGGTCTAACAGATATTGATTTAGAAGATCAAGTGAAATCTGAACTAAAAAAATTAGAAAAAAAATTACAAGATGGTAAAGAAAGAAAAGAAAATTTCTCAGAAATGTATAACTCAATAATTAATTATTTAAATAACAATTATAAAATAACTAATAATTTTGAAGAAGAATTAGCTTCAAAAAATTTTACGGGACAAACTTTTAAAGATAGTCAAAAATATATAAATACTATTTTAGATAATTTAGTTAATGTATATTCAATGACATTAACTTCTACTAATTTATTTAAATTTACAAAAGACAATTTTGCAAATAAATTGGGATTAGAAGAATTGAATTTAAGAAATATGGATGTCGATGTTGTTATAATTGATGAAGCTTCAAAAGCAACAATTATAGAAATTTTAATGCCGCTAATTTATGGGAAAGCATTAATATTAGTAGGTGATTATAGACAATTACCTCCAATTTTAAAGTTGCAGCCAAATGATGTTGAAGATGTTAATAAGCATTTTAAAAAAGATTATAGTTATAATTTAATGTACGAATTATTAGATGACTCTGCATTCAAGAAACTTATTGCAGCAAAGAATAAAAATATAACTACAATTTTAAAAACACAGTATAGAAGTCATGAACAAATTATGGATATTGTAAATAAGTTTTATGATGGACAACTAAAAGTTGAATCACAAGTAAGTGAGCAAAAGAGACATGATTTAAAAATAGTTAATCAGTTTAATAAAGAAATTATTAATTCAAGAAATTCTGTGTATTGAGTTGATTCTACATATAATTTAAAAAATGAAATTAGTTATGAGCAAAGTGAAGAATTCTCAACAAGTTTGTTTAATGATCTAGAAATAAAAATAACAAAGGAATTATTAACTAAACTTGATAAAGCTGTGTTATCTAAAAATCTAAAATTAAAACCAAGTGTTGCTGTAATTAGTTTTTATGGACTACATGTAAATAAATTAAAAAAAGAAATTAATGCTTCAACTTTTAAAAATATAAATTTAATTATTAACACGGTTGATGATTTTCAAGGAAAAGAAGCAGATTATGTTTTAGTGAATCTAGTTAGAAATCCAGAAAAGTTATCAACTAAATCTGGAAGAGATTTTTTAAAGAAATATGAAAGAATAAATGTTGCATTTTCAAGAGCAAGAGAATTGTTAATAATAGTTGGAGCTCAAAGAGCAGTAAATGACATAACAGTTAAAATACCAACGATTGATGACCCAAACATTTCAAATAGTCATCAGGTTTATGCTGACATAATTTCAAAACTAGATTTTGAAGGAAGTTTATTAAAACCAAATGAAATAATGGAGGATTAAAAAAATGATATTTAATAAAATTGAAATTCAATATGAAAAATTTTATTTACCATTAAAAATAAAGTATTCTGAAATCAGAAAGCCTACATTTATGGAATTTTTAATTTTATTAATTATAATAGAACATCCAAATAAAAATAAAAATATGGAAGAGATTTTGGAAATTGATTTTAACATTAAAAATAAAATTCTTTTCGAAAGAGCTTTAAGAGAACTTATAAATTTTAAAGTAATAGAGATTGGAAAAAATAAAGTTGGAGTAGGCCTTTTAAATATGCATACACCAATAAAAAATTTCTCAATTGATTTAAATTTAAAAGAAGAATTCAAAAAGGGAACCTATACAATATCTCAAGATAATAAATTTCAAGATGTAAAATTTTTTGCAGATCCTATTTTTAAAAATAAGGAAATTATTACAGATATTAATTGAAAAAAGAGAGTAGCAGATGTTAAATTTACACACAAACTTTCTATATCAATTGATAAGAAAGAATTTTCAAATAAGGAATGACTTTATAGTGGATGTTCGGAATTTATAAAACAAAATTCTGATATCTTTGGAGATAATTCATATTTGAGAGATGTCTTATACGATGCCCAACAATCAATACAAGACGCACACAATTTTGAAAAATACATTCAAGTTGATACAGCAGCAATTGAAGCTTGAATTGAAATATTTGATAATGGTGCTTATAAAATTAAAACAGAAAATAAATTATTTGATGATTATTTAAGATTAAATCCAAAGATGAGTTTAGATATTTTAAAAAGTATTTTAAATAAATACGATGAAAAAATTAAAAAATTATTTATGCCAGAATTAAATTTTAAAAACAAACCAAATTTTATGCCTAACTGTGATTTATTCTCCAATTTAAATATTAAAACAAGCTATAACTTAATGTTAGTAAATGATCAATTTATAAAATCTGACGACGAAATTATAAAAAGTAAAGAACTATCTAAAAATATAGAAATAATTATTTTTTATAACTCAAAAAGAAATACAAAAGTAGTAACTACAGTAGATAATAAATTAATTTTCTATGTTGATTATATTGATGATGAAATATTACAAAATAATTCTTTTGTTTATTTAGATTCAAAAAATGCATCGAATAGTTTTTTATTAGCTAATAAATCTTTTGATTCCATTAACATTAATATTCCTGTTATTTATAAATACAAAAATCCAATTGAACCAATAGAACTTACAAAATTATTTTCTTCAAAAGTTTATGATGTTTTAGAAAAATTTGAAGACTCACTTATAAATAAAAAATATGATATTTCAATGAATATATATTTAATTTTGGAAAGACTTGGATTAGAAGAAAAAGTGTCTTCAATTTTGGAAAACTTTTTATTGAAAAGCATAGACTTTGGACAAAATTATAATGATATGAAAGAACATTTAGCAGAAAAAACTGACAGAAAATTAGCTTTAATATTAGAAAAAGTAGCAAAAAGTTTAATTATAAAAATTTCAAATGAAAGAACGGATGAAGAGTTATTTGATATATTAGAGAATTATCAATTCATTGATACAAAAAATATATTAGATATATTTGATAAAATAAATATGCAAAATACAATTCAAAATATTTATAAAATCAATAGCTTTTTAGAAAAACACTCAATTGATGGATGAAAGTATAATGTTAGAGATTCATTAGTAGTATTAACAAAATTTTTTAAAATTAATAATAGAGCAGAGATGTTTGATGAAAATAAATATACATCAGATGTTTGAAAGCAACATGCTGAAACTTTAAATATAATTGGAAAAATAACAAAGGAGCTATATACTACAAATTATAAATTTGTAGAAGAAAATTATAAATATTTATTGGACTCAATTATAGAATTAGTTGGTAATTCATTAGATATTGAGAATTTTGATCAATATGTATTAAATCTTTCTGAATCACTAATAGATTTTTATAAATACTATTATAAATATAAAAGTGAGCAATTTCCTTTAATGACAGAAGATTTAGTAGATTATAAAGTTAAAATTTTAGCAGGAAATTATATAAATAGAATTGAAAATGAAATAAATGAATTTATAGATAAAAAGATATATAATATGCCAATTGAGTTAAAATTAGTATGAGTTAAGAATGTTTTAAATAAACCTGAAGTTGTTGATAAAATTTTAAAGAATAATGATAATTATTACAAAAAGGCTTTAACTATTATTTTTGGTAAAGAAAGAAAATATACACAAGCTGATTTAACAAAATATAATCATATGTTTGGAGGAAAATAATTATGAGTATGTCTGCTGAAGAAATTCTTATTAACTGTGAAAAGCAATTTTCTTTCATTAAAAAAGACATTGATGTTTTAATTGAATATATTATTGAACTAATTTCACAATGTGAACAAATTGATAATTCAGGATTTTATAAAAAAGAAATTGAAAAATTACTAGAGCAATTAAAAAGAGAAAAAACTGATTTAGCCAAAAACACTTATGAAAGAGAACTTTCTTCAGATACACATATTGCAATTGAAACTTATCATGAAATCCAAAGATTTGCAGAAAGAAAACGAGAAACAATTGCTGAATTTAAAACTCAAGTTTATAGTTTTAAAAAAGATGTTTTAATAAAAGAGCAAGAAAATATTTTAAAAGCTTTTAACAAAGATATTTTTAAAGATTTAAATAGTTTAAAAAATGAATTAATTGCTAAATACAAAAATGACCAAGATAAGATTTATATTAAAAAAATGTTTGAAACTAATCAACATAAATTAATTAACAAAACTTCGGATCAAATATATAGTTTGATAATGGAAGATTTAAAAGAATTAAAGGCGTCTAATCAAGTTATAGCAAAAGAAATCATAGGGGATTCAATTCAATTATATAAAGAAGATCTAGATGTTATAAAGGCAATTAAAGATTCAGCTAATAAATTAAGCTTACTAAAAGAATCAAAAAATTTTCAAAAAGATATAAAACAATATTTTTTAAGTTCTTCTAAATTAGCAGAACAAGAAGCAATTAGAAAAGATAATGTTATAAAAATTGTCAAAGCCATAAGAGAAGTTGGGTATATAGTTAAAGAAGAAAATATCAGAAAATTAGAAGAAAAAAATATGATTCTTATACATGGTGAAAAACTAACTGGTGAAACAGCTGACTTTGTTGTAAAATTAGATGGAAGTTTTGTTTACAATTGAGAAGGTTTTGAAGGGCGTGAGCATGATAGTGATGCCCAAGCTTTTATAAAAAAACTCAAAGAGTTTAACTTACATTCAAGTGATGAATTTAATAAACAGTATAGAGAGCCAAAATATATTGCCAAAAATAGGCAAAATATAAATAGTAAAAAAAATAAGAACTCAAGTAAGTAGGTGAATTTATGAGTGTAAAAAGAGAATTAAATCAGTTAAAAAATTTAATTGGAATTAAAAAGGCAATTATAATTGAGGGAAATATAGATGATATTTATGAGTTTGATGGTAAATATATAAATATTCACGACATTATTTTCAATATTTTTGATTACAAAAAATATTCAGATAAATTTATTTTTGATCAAAATTCGGGTCTTAAAGGAAAAAAAATTACTAATTTAATAACTACTTCATCAAATAGACACAGTAGTAATGATTCTATTGGCAATGAATTTGAAGAATTATTTTCTGGTGATATTGACAAAAGTGATTATAAAGATCATCTAACTTTAAAAAAGCCAATTGATTTTTTTGTTCTTTTAAATAAAAATATTAATAGAGAAGATGAAAGAAAAATTGGATTTATAGCAGATTATACTAATTTTGTTTTTAGTGACCAAGGATTAGATATTGATGATAGAACTGTTCTAACAGAATTTTCAAAAACTTTAAAAGAATCTAATTTTTCAATTTCAAAAATTGATGAGTTAACAAATTGTATTGTTTTTTTAACTAAAAAAATAAATCAATTACCTCCAAGTTTATACTTAGATAATCCTGAAATTATCATTTCAACTTTACCAAAACCAAGTAGAGATGAAAGAAAACAATTTTTATCAACAATAAAATCAAGAATTCAAGTTACTGATATATCAACTGAATTTGAAAATATAATTGATGCAACTGAGGGTTGAACATTAAAGGAATTATCTCATTTTGCAAAATTTACTTGTAATTTTGACACACCACTTGTTTTTAGTAAGATGTTCAATATATATAATTATGGAGAGAAAACCTCTCCATGAGAAGAATTAAGTTATGAAAAAATGTTAACTATAAAAGAAGAGCTTTCTTCAAAAGTTATTGGTCAAGATGAAGCAGTTGCTAAAGTGGCAAAAATTATTTATAAAGCTTATACTGGCTTGACTGGAATTACTTATTCTTCAAAGAGAAGCAAACCTAAAGGAACTTTATTTTTTGTAGGTCCAACAGGGACTGGTAAAACAGAACTTGCAAAAGCAATTACAACTTTTTTATTTAATGATGAGGCAAATCTTATAAGATTTGATATGTCTGAATATGGACAAGATAATGCTGATCAGAAATTAATAGGAGCTCCTCCAGGTTATGTTGGTTTTGAAGGTGGTGGACAATTAACAAATTCTGTTAAGGAAAAACCATTTAGTGTAATTCTTTTTGATGAAATTGAAAAAGCTAGCCCTAAAATATTTGATAAATTTTTACAAATTCTTGAAGATGGAAGATTAACAGATAATACAGGACAAACAGTTAGTTTTAGTGAAACATTTATAATATTTACTTCAAATATTGGAGCTGCCGAAGTAGATCCAAATCAAGATTCAAAAGCAGTTCACAATCAATTTATAAGAAAAGTTCAAGATCACTTTACAAATGAATTAAATAGACCTGAACTATTAGGAAGATTTGGAAATAATATAGTTCCTTTTAACTTCATAAAAGATTTGAATTTGAAAGCAAAAATTATACGTCAAAAAGTTAAGCCAATTCAAATTGCAATTTATGAAAAGTACAAAGCAGAGTTACATATTGATTTAACGAATAGAACTGTAATTGAAATTTTATTAAAGAATGCAGATGAGAGAAGAGGAGGAAGAGATGTTTTAAACTCTCTTGAGACTAACTTAGTAGATCCACTCTCAGAATTTATTTTTAATAATTTAAGAAATATAAAAATGGGAACTAAAATTTTGACTTCAACAAATGAAGGAAAGATTGTATTTAATATTAATGGCTAATTTAAATATTGGAAAGTTTCTTATGAATAGTGAAATTGAAGGACCAGGAACAAGATTTGTTATTTGATTTCAGGGATGTACAATAGGTTGCAATGGTTGCTCAAATCAGGAGTTATTAACCTTAGAAAAAAAGATGTTTATGCCAAATGAGTTTATTTATGAGAAAATCTTAGAGGCAAAGAAATTATTTAATATTGAAGGCATTACTCTAATTGGAGGAGAACCTTTTTTGCAACCTGATGGTTTAAAAGAACTTGTCATTTGAAGTCAAAAAAATAATCTTTCAGTAATTTGTTTTACAGGTTATATTTATGAGCAAATGCTTGAAGAACATAATGAAATTTTAAAACATATAGATATTTTAATCGATGGACCGTTTATTATGAGGCTTTTAGATAAAAATCGAAGACTTATTGGTAGCAAAAATCAAAGAGTAATAAAAATAACAAATAGATATAAAAACTGTGATTATTTTGAACAACCTCATTCAGAAGTTGAAATACAAATCTATAATGATAGACTTTCAATGAATGGAGATGGAGCTATATTTGATAATGAAAATGGTGAATTTAATTTTAAAATAAGATAGAAGGAAATAATTATGAGTTTTTTAGTTAAAAGTATGGTGAATTTCTTCTCGTTTTCTCTTTTATAAATTTATAAAAGAGAGGATTTAGAAAATGAATAGAAATATTAGTAATAAAATTTTAGATTTAACTTCAAGTGCAATGATGATCTCATTAGCTATGTGTCTAAAATTAATTTTTTCACCTTTACCAGGTGTGGATTTAACACTTTTGATTATTTTATTGACAGGGCTATTTTTGAAATCTAATATTTCAATTTTATCAACGATTGGAATATCATTATTAAGTTTACTTATGCCTGTAGATATCATTTTAAGCATTTGTACAATTACAATTTATTTACTTTTTAATATTTCTTTAGTTATTTTTAAGTATTTTTTATTAAGAAATAAAATTGTTATTTATGTAATGGCACCCATTTCTGCTTTAATGATTACTTCTTTATATTTGTTAGTTTCAATTTTTACATATGGTAGAACAGAGGGTTATTCATTATATTTAACACATTTACATGAAGCCTATATAATATTTTTTATGTATTGCTTAATAACACCCTTTTTACTAAAGCAGTTTGAAAACCTTTTAATAAAAATTGAGGGAAGATATTCATCTATATATAATAAATCATTTAAAAAATATATTGAAGAAAGTGAGAGTAACATTTTGAAAATTTCAGATAAAAAAATTAATTATAATATTCAATTAGCTTCAATGATTATTTCAATGATGATATTAATTTCTTATTTTAGTTTTGTTCCCTATAAAATGGTAACTAAGTTTGAAGATATTAATTACTTAGCAGCAATCATAATAGTTCCAATTTTGATGTTATTTGTAACTCCAACGTGAATTAAATTAGCAAAAAAAATTGGAAACCTAAAAGTATTAAAAATTAATTCAATTGGATTATTATTTGCCTTAATATGTACATTTAGTTCATTTGAAACTAATAATTTAAGCTTGGCTAATGGGTTGTTATTTACAGGTTTAATCTTATTTGGAATTTTCGTTGCAGGCTTATTACCAATCAATATAGAAATTATAAAAAGTTATGAAAGAAGAAATAGTTTAAAAAATAAAACAGCAAAGTATAATTCCATTTATGGTTTTTTGCTTTTACCAATACCATTTCTAATGGACTATTATTCTAAGAGTCTCTATATTTTATTTTTATTTCTTATAGTAATGATAATTCTTATTTGCTTATTTATATTTAATCAAAATATTATGTCAGATGGAAATGTTTTAAATATTAATAAAGATTCCTTTAAAACATTAAAAACAAATAAAAAATTCTTTATTGAAATATTTATTCAAAATTATTTTATAGGCTTTTTTAAATTTCTAGATTGGTCTTTAGTTTTATTCTTTTTTTTAAAATTTGAAAATAATAAAATTATTATAACTACTCAAATCAATGAAACTTCACTTATATTATTCCTAATTTTTGGTTTTATTTCAAAATATTTTGCACAAGCAATTTTTGGAAATATTAAATTTAAAAATAATAATGTCAATAGAATAGCAATGTTTTTAACTTTAATATCTGTTACAGCTTTTATAAGTTTTTTAATTTCAAGTTACTATATAAATTACTCAAATATGAATAATATTTATTATTCAATATTGCTTATTCTTATGTTTATATTTGGAACAGCTTATGCTCTAATTGAAAAAACAAAAGCAAAAAGGTTTAAGTCTATTGTAAGTGATGACGAGTTTTCATTAGCAATGATTATTGATCATGTTATGGGTAATGCTTTCTTTTCATTAATTATTGCAAGTATATTTTTCATAATTATATTATTAACACAAGCATCTTTATTAGCAATGATTATTTTAATGTCATCTTTTGTAATAATAGGGTCAATATTATTAGTCACAAATTCATTATTAAAAAATAAACAAAAAGAGAACATTTAGTTCTCTTTTTGTTTATAAAGATTAAAAGTATTTTCTAATAGACATGCTATTGTCATTGGACCAACACCCCCTGGAACAGGAGTAATATATTTAACAATTTTTAATACTTCTTCAAATTTTACATCTCCACAATATTTACCATCTTTAAAGTTTGCTCCAACATCAATTACTGTCATATTATTATTTACAAAATCCTTTGTTACTAAATTAGGAGAACCAGCAGCACTAATTAAAATATCTGCCTTTTTACAAATATCTTTTAAGTTTTTTGTTTTTGTATTACATATTGTAACTGTTGCAGATCTATTAATTAACATATTTGCAAGAGGTTTTCCAACAATATTGCTTCTTCCAATTATTACAACATTCTCTCCAATTAAATTAATTTTTTTTCAATCTAGTAATTTAACTATTCCAAAAGGGGTTGCTGGATAAATATTTGATTTATTTAGCATTACATTACCCAAAGTTATTGGACTGAATCCATCAGCATCTTTTGAAGGCGAAACTATATCTGTAATTTCTTTCTCATTAATATGTGAAGGCAAAGGCAATTGTACAATGATACCATCAATTGTTAGATCACTATTTAAGATTTCTATTTGTTTAACTAGTTCACTTTGCTTAATATCTTCACTATATTTTTTTAGTTCTCCAATTATACCGACATTTTCACAAGCTTTTAACTTATTTTTTATATATTTATTACTTGCAAAATTATTTCCAATTTGAATTATTACTAATTTTGGTCTTCTTTTTTTATTTAATTGTTCTATACTATTTTTGAGACTAGTATTTAATTCTTGAGCATAATATTTACCATCAATTATTTTGTTCATGATTTAAGTGTCCTCTCTAAGAAACATTCTAAAGGTGATTATAATGGAAAAAATCTTAAAAGTATTGAATAACCTAAAAATTGATGAAAAAGATTTTTATTTTTATGGAAAAGAAATAGTAAAAATTAATTATGAGAAATATATGAATAAGAAAAAAGGTAAGTTAATATTAATGACTTCAATTAATCCAACTCCCGCAGGAGAAGGTAAAACAACAACAGCAATTGGTTTAGCAGATGGGTTAAAACATATTGGTAAAAATGTTATATTAGCTCTTAGAGAACCTAGTTTAGGTCCGGTGTTTGGTAGAAAAGGAACTGCCACTGGTGGGAGAGAAAGTGAAGTTATTCCAATGGATGAAATTAACTTACATTTCACAGGAGATATTCATGCAATTACAACAGCAAATAACTTAATTTCAGCTCAAATAGATTCAGAGATTTATTGAAATAGTAAGCTTAAAATTGATCCTAATAAAGTTATATGAAAAAGGTGTTTAGATTTAAATGATAGAGCTCTAAGAAATATTGATATTAAAATTAGTTCTAAGGTCTGTAGAAAAGAAGAATTTACAATTACAGCAGCAAGTAATATGATGACAATTTTAAGTCTTTCAAAAAATATTGAAGATTTAAGAATGAGATTAGATAGTTCTTTAGTAGCTTATAGTTTAGAGGGTAAAGAAATATTTTTAAAAGAGTTAGATATAACAGGGTCATTAATGGCAATTTTAAAGAATGCAATTAATCCTAATTTAGTTTTAACAAAATATGATACTCCAACTTTAATTCATTGTGGTCCATTTGCAAATATTGCTACGGGAACAAATTCAATTATTTCAACAAACTTAGCTTTAAGTTTAGGAGATTATTGTATTGTCGAATCAGGGTTTGGCAGTGATTTAGGATTTGAAAAGTATATAAATGTAGTTAACCAAGACAATGATTTAATTCCTGATTGTACAGTTATGGTTGTAACTTTAAGAGCATTAAATTTGCACAATGATTTTGAAAATAATTTTGATCACTTACAAAAGCACTTAAAACATATAACTCAATATCATTTAAATTTAATTGTAGCAATTAATTTTATTGAAAATGATAGCATAGAACAATTATCACAATTGAAAAAGTGATTAGATGAAAATAATTATTTATGAGAAATGAATGAAGCGTATATTAAAGGTGCAACTGGAGCATCTGCATTAGCAAATAAAGTAGTTGAAATTTGCAATACTAAACAAAATTTTAAAGCTTTGATTAAAGAAAATGAAACTATTGAAGAAAAAATTAAAAAAATTGTTAATAATTTTTATTATTTAGAAGACTTCAAAATTAGTAAAGCTGCATCAGCCAAGATAAATTCAATTAATAAAACAAAATATAAAAATCTTCCAATTTGTATGGTTAAATCATCAAATTCAATTGATGGAAATGATAATAAAAAGAGCAATTATAAAATAACTATTGAAGATGTCAATGTAAATAGTGGAGCAAAATTTATACTTGTTTATACAAATAATGTTATGAGTATGCCTGGTTTAAATAAATATCCAAATTCAAAAGATATTGATTTACAAAATGGTGAAGTAGTTGGATTAAAATAGAAAATAAAAAAATGGATTTAAATCCATTTTTTTATTTTCTATACTATTTTTCGAAATAATTTAATCCTAAAACTTGTAGACTTGCTAATGTTATAAAGTTATATGGCTTATTAAAGTGAGGTAAGAAGAAGATATCAACTAATGGTAATTCATCAATTGTTAATCCTTTTTGAATTGCTAAGGCGAACATATACATAACTTCTGTATGGTTATTTACAGAAGCAACTTGTGCTCCAATAATTCTTCTTGATTTTTTCTCTCAAATAATTTTAATTCATACGTCTTTGTAAGTTGACATAAATTCAGGTCTATCTGAATCTTTAAACATAACTTCTTCTACATCAAGACCAAAACGTTTACATGCTTCCATTGAAATACCCACTGAAGCCATTTTTCATCCAAATACTTCAATTCCATTTGCTCCAGTAAATCCTGGACTTTTTAATTTATTTCCTTGAACAATGTTAGCAGCAGCTAAAATACCAGTTCTTACAGCAGTTGTTGCTAATGCAATTTGAGTATCTTTTTTCATTGAACAGTTATAAACTTGTGCACAGTCACCAACTGCATAGATATCTTTATTAGAAGATTGCATAAATTCGTTTGTTTTAATTGCTCCTCTTTCATCAAGATCAATTACACCTTTTAATAAAGCTGTTTGAGGAATAACTCCAACAGAGAATACAACATAATCAACTGCAATTTCACCTTTATCTGTGATAACTTTATTTACTTTTCCGTTTTTTCCTTCAAATTTGACAACTTTTTGTCCAAGAGCTAAGTTAACTCCTTTTTCTTTCATTGTTTCTTCTACTAATCCAGTAAATTCACTATCATAATAAACTGGCATAATTCTATCAGCAATATCAATTAATGATACTTTTTTATTGTTTGCAACAAAAGCATCTACTAATTCAACTCCGATGTATCCAGCTCCAACAACAGCAACTTTTTTGATTGCAGGGTTATCGTTAGCTGCCTTAATAACTTTTGCATGGTGGAAATTTTTACAAATTTGAACACCTTCTAAATCAATTCCTTCAATTGGAGGGAATATTGGTCATGTACCTGAAGCTATTACTAATTTGTCGTAATTGTCATCAAATTCTTCTCCAGTTTTTAAGTTTTTTACTCTGATTGTTTTTTTCTTTGCATCTAATCCAATTCATTGGTGCTGCATTTTAACATTTATGTTTTCACTTTCTAAAATTTCAGGCGAAGCATAAAATAAACCATTAGGGTCTTTTACTTCTCCTCTAACTCATAAAGCGATTCCACAACCTAAAAATGATATGTTATCATTTTGATCGTAAGTTGTAATTTCCATATTTTTGTCTAATCTTCTTAAAGTTCTAACAGCTGTTGTACCAGCATGATTAGTTCCAATAACTATTGTTTTCATTTGTTTTGCTCCTTAATCTTTTTACATTATAATAATATATGAATAAAGTTGCATTTTGGTAAGAATTGGAATAATTTCTCTAAAATAAGCTTTAAATATTTTTTAAATAAAAGGTGGTAAAGATGTTCTTAAGAGTAAATGGTGATATAAGTTATTATCTAAAAAGATCTAGTTTCATTAAATACTTTGATGAACATAATCTTTCTAGAAAAACTAAATGATATATTAAAAGAGTTGAAAAAAAAATAAATGATAAAAATACCTTTACTTATTTTAAACATTGAATTCTTTGAAGATGAATAAATGCCAATTTTAAACTTTCAGAGGGTTTTATTAGTAAGTTAAAAAGAAATATTAAAAAATTGGAATTAACTTTAAATTCCAAAGAAGAGCGATTTATAAGAGAATTAGAAGAACTAGTCTTTAATTCTTGAAGACCTTTAAAACAATTTCCAGTTAGATTCAATTTAGAAAAAAAAGAAAGAATTAACTTAATTCAAACTAGAGTAAATATTCATAACTACAAACCAGAACAATTAGAGAAAAAAATTAATCTAATGGGAATTTATGATTGTTATTTTTCAAATCAAAATATCTTTTTAACTGACAATAATCAAAATGTATTGAAAACAATTGAATATAACTCAATTGTTGATGTAGCAATTGAAACCTTTGGAGTAATTATCTCTACCAAAAAAAATAAGTACTTATTTAGAGGAAAAAATCGACTATTAACTTATGTCTTGTTGCAGAGAATGATTCCAAGGTTAGGTCTTAAATTAGAAGCCACTCAAGGCTTATATAATTATTTTGATTTTTGAAATAAATTAATTTCTAAAATTAGTTAATATATAAATATAAGAGGAGAATAGAACATATGAAAATTATAAAAATAAGCAATAATAGTGAAGCTGGAAAAGTTGTAAGTGATTTAATATTAGAGGAAGTAAAATCTAATTCAAATATTGTTTTAGGATTAGCTACAGGAAGTTCACCAATTACAACATATGAAAATATTATTGTTAAATCAAAAGAGCAAAATATTGATTGAAGTAAAGTTACTACTTTCAATTTAGATGAATATAAAGGATTAGCTCCAGATCACAGTCAATCATATAGATACTTTATGAATAATAAACTTTTTAATCATATTAATATTGACTCAAAAAACACTTTCGTTCCAAGCGGTATGATTGAAACGAATCAAGAAGCTCAAAAATATGATGAACTAATTGCTCAAAAAGGTGGCATTGATTTACAATTATTGGGTTTAGGTATTAATGGGCATGTAGGATTTAACGAACCAGGAAGTGAATTTGAGGGATTAACTTCAGTTGTTAAATTGACAAAATCAACAATTGAAGCAAATGCAAGATTTTTTGATAATGAAAAAGATGTACCAACTCAAGCTATCTCAATGGGTTTAAAATCAATTATGAATGCTAAAAAAATTATTCTAATTGCAACAGGTGAAGCAAAAGCAGAAGCTGTTAAAAATCTAGTCGAAGGACCAGTATCAAAAAACTGACCATGTTCAATTTTATTAAATCATAAAGATGTAACAGTTGTAATTGATCATGAAGCTGCTAAATTATTAAAATAATTTAAATCCCATTTGGGATTTTTTATTTTAATTAATTTGCAACATTATAATATGGTGTAAAATTATAGGGTAATCATTAGAGGAGCGTATAAAAATGAGAAAAAAAATTATTGTAGGAAATTGAAAGATGTTTAAAACAAATTCACAAGCTATTGAGTTTATTAAAACTGTAGATTCAAAAGTTAAAGTTAATAAAGATATTATTGCAGGTATTGCTGTACCTTCAATTATGTTAAGTGACGTTCAAAAAGTTGCTAAAAATATAGTAATTTCAGCACAAAATTGCTACTTTGAAAAAGAAGGAGCATTTACTGGAGAAATCTCAGTGCCAATGTTGCAAGATTTAAAAATTAAATATGTAGTTATTGGTCATTCAGAAAGAAGAGACATTTTTGGTGAAACTGATGAAATGATTAATAACAAAGCAAAAAGTTTGTTAGCAGCAAATATAACTCCAATTTTATGTTGTGGAGAAAGTTTGGAAACTTATGAAAGTGGAAAAACAATTGCTTGAGTTAAAAATCAAATTACTAAAGGATTTGCGGGAATAGCTGAACAGGATGCTAAAAAAATAGTTATTGCATATGAACCAATTTGAGCAATTGGAACTGGAAAAGTTGCAACTCCTCAAATAGCTCAAAATGTTTGTAAAGAAATAAGAGATATTATTAAAGGAATTTACAATCAAGAAGTTGCAAATGAAATTTTAATTCAATATGGTGGAAGTGTTAAACCAGAAAATATTAAAGATATTTTAGATCAAGCTGATATAGATGGAGCACTAGTTGGTGGTGCTTCATTAATTGAAGATTCTTATCTAGGATTAGTAAATTACAAAGGTTAATTTTTAATATGAGTTATAAAATTTTAGCTTTAGATATGGATGGAACTACTTTCAAATCTTTGGACAATATTGTAATGGAAAATGTTGAACCAATTAATCAAGCAATTGAGAAGAATATAAAAGTAGTTTTTGTAACTGGAAGACCAATTCACACTAAATTGAACAGATTAGAATTATTTAATTTTAAAAATGAAGGAGCAATTTTTGCAGCTTTTAATGGAGCATTAATTTATGATTTAAAAAATAATAAAGCCATTGATGCAAATCCAATTGATAAAGAATTGGCTCTTAAAGCTTTTGAACTTATTAAAACAGACAAAGATTTTAGTGAAATAGAACTTTGAGCATATACTGTAAATGACAAATTAAGTTATATTAATATGCCAATTGAACAAGGTAAAATTTTAAAACACGAAACTTATTTTTTTGATTATGAACCAGTAGTTTTTGATTCAAGTATGGAAATGCTAGATTGTCATAAAATTTTAACAATGAATACTAATATGAAATATGTTGAAAAATTAAGAGAAATTGGTTTAGAAGTTTCTTGAACACAGGGAACATGAGCTGGTGAAATAACTAAAAAGGGAATAAACAAAAAATATGCTTTAGAATTTTTAGCTAAAAAATTTTCTATTAAAAAAGAAGAAATTTTAGCAATGGGTGATGGAGCAAATGATGTTCCAATGTTTGAATTTGCAGGATTGTCAATTGCTCCTGCAAATGCACATGATGAAATTAAAGCAAAGGCAAGTGAAGTATCTCAATATACAAATTTAGAAGGTGCTGTTGCCAAGGCAATTAAAAAATATATACTAGGAGAGTAAAAATGAAAACAAAAAAACCAGTAGTATTGGCAATATTAGATGGGTGAGGAATTGCAGAGCAATCAGTAGGTAATGCAGTTTTTCAAGCAAATATGGAGTTTGTAGAGAGCCTTAAAAAAGAATATCCATGAGTAAGTTCTCATGCAAGTGGAGAATGAGTTGGACTTCCTGAAGGACAAATGGGTAATTCTGAAGTAGGTCACATTCATTTAGGAGCAGGAAGAATTAAATATGAATCACTAACATTAATTAATAAAGCAATTAGTGATAATAAATTTGATTCAAATGAAGAAATTCAAAAAGCAATTAAAAATTCATTAGATAAAAATAGTGCTTTTCATATAATGGGATTATTTTCTGATGGAGGAGTACACTCACATATGAATCATATGTTTGCTACTTTTAGAGCTGCTGCAAAAGCTGGGGTAAAAGAAATTTATATTCATTTATTTACAGATGGTAGAGATACAAAACCAACTGTGGCTTTAAATTATTTAGAACAATTAAATAACTTATTTAAAGAATATAAAGTTGGACAAGTAGGTTCAATTTCTGGAAGATTCTTTTCAATGGATAGAGACAAAAGAATGGAAAGAGTGGCAGAGGGTTATAAATCATTGGTAAATAGAAGTTGTCAAAACTCATTTACAGATCCAGCAGCTTATATTCAATCTCAATATGACTTAGGAAAAGATGATGAAGGGATTTTACCAGCTTATAATAAAAGTTGTGAAAATGGTTATATTAAGGAAAATGATACTGTAGTTTTTGTTAACTTTAGACCAGATAGAGCAATTCAAATGGCAAGTACATTTACAAATAAAAAATATGATGCTTGAAGTGATCCTGCTTTTAAAGATTTAACTTTTTTAGGAGATAAAATCTATTTCTTATGTATGATGGAATATTCTGCTTCAGTTAAATCAAATCATATTGCATTTAAATCAATTGAAGTAATTAATGGTTTAGGAGAATGACTAAGTAAAAAAGGTTATAAGCAATTAAGAATTGCAGAAACTGAAAAAATAGCTCATGTTACTTTCTTTTTTGATGGTGGAAAAGATTACTTTAAAAATGGTTTAGCAACACAAGATGAAATAAAATTAAAAGGAGCATCAATTGATTTAATTGCATCACCTAAAGTTGCAACTTATGATCTGAAACCGGAAATGTCTGCTGTTGAAATTACAGATAAATTAATTGAACGGATAGCTTCAGAAGAATTTGATTTAATTGTTTTAAACTATGCTAACTGTGATATGGTAGGGCATACTGGGGTTTTAGATGCAGCTATTAAAGGTGTTAAGACTTTAGATGAACAATTAAAAAGAGTTTATGAGGCATGTGAAAGTCATGGAGCTACAATGATAATTACTGCTGACCATGGTAATGCAGAAATTATGATTGATGGTGAAGGTGGACCAAATAAAAAACACACAAGTCAACCAGTTCCAATTATAATAACAGATAAAAATATTAAAATTAGAAAAAAAGATGCTGCAATTGCTGATGTAGCAACAACAATATGTGAAATTTTAGGAGTTGAAATTCCAAAAGAAATGACGCAACCTTCTCTAATAATAAAATAAAAAAACCGCTTTTTAATTGAGCGGTTTTTTTATTTTGAAGTAGAAGCATTTGGGTTTTCTTGGATTCCTCAATCGTACATTTTTTTTATGTGCTCTTTTGTTTTATCATTAGAGAATTCATTTTTAAGAGCTAATGATAAACTATGATTGAATATTTTTTTATCTTGGGCCCTTAATGTTTCTTTTACTCCGTTGTTTGTTACTAGTTCTTTCTTATAATTTTTATCAAATTGATATATTTTATATTCGTATACTGACATTCAAAATATATATATTGTGCTCTTTTGAGATTCCATTGAATTGTGATTAAATTTAATTCTTTCAATATCTTGCTCATCTTTTTTTAGATTGTCTCAATCAATTTTTATTTTGTGCTCAGCTCATTCTTTGTATGCTTGAACTAAAAAATCTTCATTTTTGTCAACAGCTAGTTTGAAATTAGTTTCAATTTCTTCGATGTTTTTTGGTTGCTCTGTTGGTATAAAATAGTCTTCATCTTCAATTTCAGGTGTACAGCTAATTATGTTTAAACTTGGTATAGCTGTTAATGAAATAGAACAAAATGCTAATAATAATTTTTTCATAATTCACCTCTATCAAAATTTTACAATAAAATTAAAATTTTTGTGAAATAAATTAAAATATGGTAACTTAAAAGTTTAAAAATTAATGGAGTGTAATATTATTAATATTTTATAAAGAAAATTATTTAATTAAACTTTTGCATTTGGGTTTTCTTGGATTCCTCAATCGTACATTTTTTTTATGTGCTCTTTTGTTTTATCATTAGAGAATTCACTCTCAAGAGCTAATGATAAACTATAATTGAATATTTTTTTATCTTGGGCCCTTAATGTTTGTTTTATTCCGTTGTTTGTCACTAGTTCTTTCTTATAATTTTTATCAAATTGATATATTTTATATTCGCATACCGACATTCAAAATATATATATTGTGCTCTTTTGAGATTCCATTGAATTGTGATTAAATTTAATTCTTTCAATATCTTGCTCATCTTTTTTTAGATTGTCTCAATCAATTTTTATTTTGTGCTCAGCTCATTCTTTGTATGCTTGAACTAAAAAATCTTCATTTTTGTCAACAGCTAGTTTGAAATTAGTTTCAATTTCCTCGATGTTTTTTGGTTGTTCTGTTGGTATAAAATAGTCTTCATCTTCAATTTCAGGTGTACAGCTAATTATGTTTAAACTTGGTATAGCTGTTAATGAAATAGAAGAAAATGCTAATAATAATTTTTTCATAATTCACCTCTATCAAAATTTTACAATAATATTAAAATTTTTGTGAAATAAATTAAAATATGGTAACTTAAAAGTTTAAAAATTAATGGAGTGTAATATTATTAATATTTAATTTATATAAAAAAGTATCTAGATCAAATCTAGATACTTTATAAAGAAAATTATTTAATTAAACTTTTGCATTTGGGTTTTCTTGGATTCCTCAATCGTACATTTTTTTTATGTGCTCTTTTGTTTTATCATTAGAGAATTCACTCTCAAGAGCTAATGATAAACTATGATTGAATATTTTTTTATCTTGGGCCCTTAATGTTCGTTTTATTCCTTTGTTTGTCACTAGTTCTTTCTTATAATTTTTATCAAATTGATATATTTTATATTTGTATACTGACATTCAAAATATATATATTGTGCTCTTTTGAGATTCCATTGAATTGTGATTAAATTTAATTCTTTCAATATCTTGCTCATCTTTTTTTAGATTGTCTCAATCAATTTTTATTTTGTGTTCATCTCATTTTTTGTATGCTTGAACTAAAAAATCTTCATTTTTGTCAACAGCTAGTTTGAAATTAGTTTCAATTTCTTCGATGTTTTTTGGTTGCTCTGTTGGTATAAAATAGTCTTCATCTTCAATTTCAGGTGTACAGCTAATTATGTTTAAACTTGGTATAGCTGTTAATGAAATAGAAGAAAATGCTAATAATAATTTTTTCATAATTCACCTCTATCAAAATTTTACAATAATATTAAAATTTTTGTGAAATAAATTAAAATATGGTAACTTAAAAGTTTAAAAATTAATGGAGTGTAATATTATTAATATTTAATTTATAAAAAAGTATCTAGATCAAATCTAGATACTTTATAAAGAAAATTATTTAATTAAACTTTTGCATTTGGGTTTTCTTGGATTCCTCAATCGTACATTTTTTTTATGTGCTCTTTTGTTTTATCATTATGGAATTCATTTTTAAGAGCTAATTCCAAAAAGAACTTGAATGTTTCTTCATTTTCGGCCTTTAATGTTCGTTTTATTCCGTTGTTTGTCACTAGTTCTTTCTTATAATTTTTATCAAATTGATATATTTTATATTGGTATACTCACATTCAAAATATATATATTTTACTTTTTTGAGTTTCTATTGAATTGTGATTAAATTTAATTCTTTCAATATCTTGCTCATCTTTTTTTAGATTGTCTCAATCAATTTTTATTTTGTGTTCAGCTCATTCTTTGTATGCTTGAACTAAAAAATCTTCATTTTTGTCAACAGCTAGTTTGAAATTAGTTTCAATTTCTTCGATGTTTTTTGGTTGCTCAGTTGGTATAAAATAGTCTTCATCTTCAATTTCAGGTGTACAGCTAATTATGTTTAAACTTGGTATAGCTGTTAATGAAATAGAAGAAAATGCTAATAATAATTTTTTCATAATTCACCTCTATCAAAATTTTACAATAATATTAAAATTTTTGTGAAATAAATTAAAATATGGTAACTTAAAAGTTTAAAAATTAATGGAGTGTAATATTATTAATATTTAATTTATATAAAAAAATATCTAGATCAAATCTAGATATTTTATAAAGAAAATTTTTTAATTAAACTTTTGCATTTGGGTTTTCTTGGATTCCTCAATCGTACATTTTTTTTATGTGCTCTTTTGTTTTATCATTATAGAATTCATTTTTAAGAGCTAATTCCAAAAAGAACTTGAATGTTTCTTCATTTTCGGCCTTTAATGTGTCTTTTATTCCGTTGTTTGTCACTAGTTCTTTCTTATAATTTTTATCAAATTGATATATTTTATATTCGTATACTGACATTCAAAATATATATATTTTACTTTTTTGAGTTTCTATTGAATTGTGATTAAATTTAATTCTTTCAATATCTTGCTCATCTTTTTTTAGATTGTCTCAATCAATTTTTATTTTGTGTTCAGCTCATTCTTTGTATGCTTGAACTAAAAAATCTTCATTTTTGTCAACAGCTAGTTTGAAATTAGTTTCAATTTCTTCGATGTTTTTTGGTTGCTCTGTTGGTATAAAATAGTCTTCATCTTCAATTTCAGGTGTACAGCTAATTATGTTTAAACTTGGTATAGCTGTTAATGAAATAGAAGAAAATGCTAATAATAATTTTTTCATAATTCACCTCTATCAAAATTTTACAATAAAATTTAAAAAGTATATTGTATTTTTTAAATTTTTTAATATTATTTTCTTGAAAGGAAAAATAAAGTAAAATGAGAAAAAAAGAAAGTAACATCAAAAAATTTGTTGATAGAATATTTAATAAAAATAATAAAGCAAATTTTAAAAGAGTTTTTTTATTAGGTTCAATATTTGGGTTTGTTTCGTCTATAACGTTAGCTATATCTTTACCAATAGTATTAAAATCCAAATTAGAGCAGCAAATTTATTTTAAATTTGATAATAACTATTTTTCTTCAAAAGAGGAGATTTATGAATATTCAAAATTAAATGCAATTAATAATAATTATTCTTTTCAAAGTAATATATACATGTTTGATGATGAAATATTCAACACAAAAGATGAGTTAGATTTATATATTGAAAATAAATTTCAATTAAACGAAATTAAAACTAAAAGAAATCCTAATGATTATCTTATTAATAACTCAGGAGAATTGTCTGGATTAGTTAAAACAAGTAGCAATGAAAGTATTCAAACAGTTTATAAAGGAAATAATGATTTGACATATCTTTCAAAAAATGATGCTTTAGAAACTTATACAAATAATTTTCAATTGAATTATGAAATAGATGGTCAACATTATGACAACATTTTTAGTGCCAGAGAACATTATTTAAATGTCAAATTAAAAAATCTAGAGTCAAGTGAATCAAAAACAATGTGTTATGAGCAAGGGGGAATGTGTCAAACACAAGAGCAAATTACTTCTTGATTAAGAAATAACATTTCAAAAGGTTTTGAATACCAAGGAAAAGACTTTTCAAATTTAAATTATCTTGAGTTCTTAGATGCTATGAAAGATTTAGATGAAGAAATAATTAATAGGAATATTCAGCCAGTTTTAAATGCAGATAAATCATCATATTGAGTAACACAACATAGTAAAAAAAGTTTAAGTTATTTTGTTGGTCCAAAATATTTTGAAAGTAATGAGAATGTATCTTCAATTGCAGAATTTAAACCTATTAAATCTTATGATATCAATGCATTAATGTTACCTATATGAGGGTGAGCCTTTGCAATAATTACTACTGTAGTATTAGATTCAAAAATAAAGGATCCAATTGGAAGTGATTATGAAATGATGAATTATTTAAATAACACTTTTGAAACTTTAAATTTAAATAAGGAATTTTTAAATGTATTTAATAGAGATTTTTACTCTATAATATCTAAAAATTTAAAAGATGATTTATCATATGGTTTAGCTGAAATTGAAGATAATGATTTAAGTGATTTTTATAGATTATTAATATCTTTTAAAAGATTTTTGGACTTGACAAAAATATATGATTTATCAATAAAACCAGAAGAATTAGAAAAAAATTTAAAACAAATTGTTGTTGAAATTTTAAACTCCCAAAAAGACTTCATGAATAACTTTATTGATGTTAAAGATAATAAAGAAGGCGCAAATATATTATTAGATGATAGTATATCTTTTGATGATATTTACAGTCTATTTTTAAATACATCCAATTTTTTTAATGATGGAGGAACAAAAAAAATTTTATGAGATATAGCAGAAAAAATATTTAGGGGAGTTGATGCTGTAATGGAAAAAATAGATAAAATTTCAGGAGCAGTTAAACAAGTCAGTGAAAATATTAAGGACTCAGAAAAAACTAAAAATAAAAATGAAAGTGAATTAGAAAAAAATATGCAAAAAAATAAGGAGATGATAACTAATTCATTAGTTAATAATGAAAAAGAATTTATCAATGCAATGGGTTTAGACATTGAAGAATCCAATCTTAGATTTTCTCCTTTGCTTATAGTGTATATTGCTCAAGCAGTATCTGGGGTTTGAAATTTAGGACAAATGTTTAGCTTTATAAGTTTAAAAACATATGAAGCTAAATTAGATAGTAATCAATCTTTATATTATTTCAAACCAACATTTAAATTACCATTATTAAATATTTCTTTTGGTAAAGTAAAAGATCAATCTATTTATACTTTAAATGATGCTCCCTTAAAATATTTTTCTCCATCAATAGATGGAAAGGAAATAAAAGAATTATATGAGTTTGATGGTAAGTATTATAAGGAAAAAAATAAAGCAATTGATGACTTAAAATATTCAATTTACAAAAAGCCAGAAAATTACTTAAAAACAAAGCAATTACTAACTTCAGTTATTAGTAAAGATAATAACTATATGCTTAATCTTCCAAGTATTTGTAATTCAAACTCATCAACACAAGGCTGCTTGCAAAGTTATGAATATGAAAAAAAACTTGCAGAAGAAAAAGAAAAGTATATTTCAAACTTATTTAATAAATTTTATAAAGATAATGGAAAAGAGTATTATCTTGATGGTTTTGGTGGCGGATATGAATCAAAACAAATTGCAATTCAGGAATTGCAAAGAAAGGCTGATGACTCTTCAAATTACAAAGAAATTTATACTTATGAAATGAATAATAATAAAGTATTTAAAGAAACTAAAAAAGAAATTCAAGAATTTATTAGAAATAATCAGATAATAGAATATAAATCAATTATTAATACTGATTTAATTGAAACTAGTTATTATTATAATTTAAAAGAAAATAATGGTTATGATTTTAAAATTTATGAAATGAATTTTTATGGACAAAAGAAATATTTTAGATCTTATTTAGAAGCAATTAATTATTTAGATAATAAAATTAACTATCAAGTTTATGAACTTGATAGAAAACAAACAACTTATACATATAAAGGAATTGAATTTCTAGATGAAAAAAATTTTAAACAATGAATAGATAAACAGATAGAAATTGTATTTGAAAAAAATAATATAGACGGAAGGGGTAGTGAACAAAATGCTAAAACATATTTTAACAGTTTGTGCTATAACTAATTTTTCAACAGCCTCAGTTACTAGCATCACAAATTTTCAAAATACAACTATGTTAGATAAAGAGCAGTTGACAGATTTTTTAAGAAGAGATATTGAAGAAAATAAAGTATATATAGGAAATCAAATTTATAGTGAATATGATAATAAAATATTTACAAGTCAAGAATCTTTAAATGAGTATATCCTATCTAATTCAATAGTTGAGAGTGAATTTACCTCTTCAAATCCAAGCAAAATAATTAAAGATTATGAACACATGACTTTAGATGAGAATAAGATTTATGATATTGACATGGATAAATTTTCACCAATTTATAGAGATGCTTTTGGAAATATTGCTTATACAAGTGATGAGGCTTTGGAAACTTATACTCATGGAGGTCTTGTAAGGCAAAAATATAGTTATGATGAAGAAAATTGATTTGATTCTCCTGAAGAAGCTAAAATTAATCAAAAAAATAATATGAAAATTAACAAATCTCTTTATTATCAATATAATAATAAATACTATAACGCTTTTAATATAAAAGATATTAATAATCTTTTAAGTAATTTTGAAGAAGGTTATTTTGTAAATAAATCAAAAAGCTTAGAGGGAAACCATTTATTACAACCAATTAATGAATATGGAGATAAAGAAATTTTATATAAAAAAATGAAAAGAGAGTTAAAAGAAAATTTCTTAGATAGTTACTATTATAAAGTATCAAAGATGGACTACGTCAATTCTCTTCAATTTGGAATAAAAAATAAAAGTGAATTAAGAATTGCTTTTAAAGGAGAGAGTCAAAGTATTTACTATAGAGGACAATATCCATCAATAATTTTTGCAAATAAATATGAATCAAAAACTGAAATGGTTAATGATTTTAAAGACAAATCAAAATGATCAACAGGTCATGAAGGTTCATGAACTCTTGGAAGAAATTACTGGTATAGAGATTTTGAATTAAAAAAACCTAATGATAATAAAGTATATAAAGCAACTGTTAAATTAGTTCCTAAATTTAGCCATGGTTTAGGTAAAAACAATCCAAGCTTTGATGATTATAATTATGAAGATAAAACAGTTTCTAAAATAAGTACTTATTATGATTCAAGTCAAAGACAATTAGTAGAATCAATAGGTAATTTAAATCAAAGATATTCAATTCAAGAATCAACTAGAGAAGACAAAGCTTTTATGTATGATGCTTGATTTGAAGAATATTTTCAAAAGAATATTACAAACTTCAAGGGTAATGAGAATAAAGGTGTAGATTATTCTGATATTTTAAATGAATATTATATAAAAAATGTAGATGGTAGTGTTTATAAAGATCTGATGTATGATATAAACTATGCAAAAGGAACTAGTTTCTCTTTAATTCAAAGCTATTATGATTGATTAATTGTAAAAAATGAGTTATTAAAAAAACCTATAATAATTGATGGAGAAAAAAAATATCAATTAAAGCCAGATTTTTATGCAACAAGAGAACAATTAGATAATTTTTTACAGTTGCAAGGAAAATTTAATACAGTTTTGAAATACTCTTATGGGGCAACACCAGATTTATCTAGTCCAGATGGAAAACTACTTGCTGATTCATATGAAGAAGCAAGAGAAAAGCAATTTGTGCAAAGTAGTTTAAGTCTTAAAAAAAGATATATAGCTTATGATGTTTTTGGTAAATCAATTGAAAGTGGAAATTCAGAACAAGAAGCTATTAGAGCTTTAAAACGTAATATTGCACTACAATCAAAAATGACACATAAGAAAGAAATCGATTCATGAAATAATAATATTAAAAAATCTTATGATTCAATTATTTCAGATGGAAGATATTTAGTTTATAAATTAAAAGACTTAAAAACTAATTCCTATATTTACTATTCCTCTCAGGAAATGGCGTTAAAGGCAGCTCTTTCAAATGCTAGAATCAATGGAGATGTAAATAAAATGGCAATTGAAAAATATATGTATACATATAGCAACTCTTTAATTGGTGAAGAAATTAGTGTTATTTTTTACAATAATGATATTCAATCAGCAATTGACAAAATTTTATTAAAAACTAATTCTAAAAAAAGAATATTAAATTAATTTTAATTTAACATAATTCTCTAACTATAACATTTTATTTTTAAATATTATGTATAGTTAGAGAATTTTTTATATTCAAATATTTCAATAAAAATCAAAGGTTATTATCCATAAAAAATTATTTTATAAAAACATTATTTATAATTAATAAAATATATTTGGGTTATTTTTTTAATAAAACTTCCTTATTCTCCGAAAATCTTTCAGCTATTATTGGTATTAAAATAACTATAGGCAAAATATATATATGAATTAAAAAAAATCCAGAAAAAAAGGAAGAAACAAATTCAATATTCTTATTTTCATATATTTTACATAATCTAAATATTGCAAATAAAATCATTGTAATATTTAATATTAGTGCAAATAAATAAACAATTATATACATTATATGATAGAGAGTATTTTCTTTATTATTAAAATTATAATTTGAAAATATTGTTAATTTATAAATTGCAACAGATATAAAAATTAGGCCTAACATAATTTTTATATAAGCAATTAATTTTTCTTCTGTATTTAGTTCTATAATTTGATTATTTTTAGAGGTATTTTTTTCCTTTAAACAAAGGTTATTAATTCATATTAATAAGTATTGGCAAAGTGTTATTAAAAGTAAACATACCATAGTTCCAGCCACAATTAGTTCTTTACCATTGACTACAAAAGGATTAAAGAAAAAATAGGGAGTAGAAAGAACATAAATTGGCAAGTCTAATACTCATTCATGATTTTCTTCTATTCAACTAATTTCACTATTTGATGCCTGTTTTATAAAATGTTCAACATCCAAATAATTCATTATTAGCATTCTAATTAAAACAAAAAATAAATAAAATATTGGATAGATTCAACCAATTAAAAGATTTTTCTTATATCAATTGGAAATATCAATTTTCTCTTTTTTCACTATAAAAAAATAATAGATCATAGCTATTAAATAAGTTACTAAATGAGTAGTAACTGTAATAAATCATTTTATAAAAGAATTATATTCATTAGCTCATAAAACTAATGGCAGTTCTTTTGAACCAGATAATGCAGATCAAAAAAGTACCATTGTTAAAGTAAAGTAGCTTAAAAAATTAATTCAAGCTACTTTACCAGGTTTTCACAAGCCTCATTTTCCATTCAAAGCAACAAATAAAAAGAATATAAAAAACATTCAATTTGTTTGTGTAGTTCAAAAAGAAATATCAGCAAATATTTTATTTAATCATCCAAAAAGGTGATATCTAGGAGCTGGATCAATTTGAGCCATGGTTGCAGAAAGCATTAAGAAAGCAAAAAAATAAATAAAAAATATATATCAAGCTATTATTTTAAGTCTATTTTTCATTCTATTTCTCTACCTTTAATTAAATAAATAACTTTGAAAAACCTTTAATTCCAATAATCTTATCAGCCATTATTTACAGCTTTTCTATTTTTAAGAGTTTTTTCAATATGTACAATTGCTTGCATTGATTCATAAACTCCAGAAACTAGGTTTCTTACTTTTGTTGGATAAACACAACAATCACCAGCTGCGTATATTCCTACTACATTAGTTTGCATAGTATAATCTACTTCAAATCTATTTAGATTATTTATATTTAATTTTAAATTTTCAAATTTTTGTTTTTCAATTGTTTGTCCAAATTGAACAATAATTGAATCTAATTCTAATTCTAATTCATCTTTTGAATTAATATTGCTTACTTTTATTTTTTTAACATTATTTTTTTCTTCTTTTATAATATTAACAAAATTGTATGGTGTTAAAAATGCAACTTTATTTTTTTTAGCCTCTTCAATACTTACTGGTTTGGCTCTAAATTCTTCTCTTCTATGAATTATAGTAACTGATTTTGCAATATTATTGCTAAGTTCATTTGCTCAATCAAGTGATGAGTCTCCACCTCCAAATATTAAGACATTATGATCCTTAAAAGCACTCATATTTGTAACTGAATAAAAAATATTGTCATAATCTTTTTCAACAAGGGGAATTGGTTTAGATAAACCCATTCCATCTGTAAAAAGAATTCTTTTATATTTTCTTTTTTGCTTGTTTGAAAATTTAACTTCAAATCAATTATCATGGCCAATTTCTTCTGGTTTAATTATATTAATTTCTAAAACGTATGTATTATAAATTGCAATAATTTCGTTGTCTTCTTTTTTAATAGCTTCATACATTTGATCCATAGCTACTTGTGCTTGTATTTTTGGAATTGCTGGAAAATTATAAATGTATTTTTCAGGGTAATAAGTAGTTACTTGACCGCCATAAGTGTCTTTAGATTCAACTATATCTCCAGTTAATTTTAAATCAGCTGCCATTTTTCAAGCATATAATCCTGCTGAACCACAACCTATTATTAAAATATCTTTAACCATAATTACCTCCAAAATAGTGCAAATTCATTATATCATATATACATATAGGCAAAGGAGTATTGCTAAATGAGATTAGAAATTAATAATCTTGAAGAACTTAATAAGGTTATTGCAGTTATTTTGCCAAGAATTAAGCAAAATTGTTGCTTAATTCTTGATGGAGAAATGGGTGCTGGAAAAACTACATTTAGTAAATATCTACTTCAAGAAATGGGTTTAAAAGAATTAGTAACATCTCCAACTTTTACAATAATGAATCAATATCAAATCAAAGAATTAAAAATAAATCATATTGATGCATATAGATTATCTTTACAAGAAGATGGTGAAATGTATCTAGAAGAAATGATTAATTCTTTTAATATAATTGAGTGAAGTCAAAATTTAGCAATTGATTATTTTAATTATTTTAATGTAATAAAAATTTCAATTGAAATAATTAATGAAAATAAGAGAATATTTATAATAGAGGAGACAAAATAAATGAATCTTTTTTTAGACACAAGTAATAATAAATTAATTATTATTTTAGAAAAAAATAATGAAATTATAGATTCATTTTTTTTAGATAATCAGATAAGAATTAGCGATATTACTATAAATGAACTTAATAATTTATTAAAAAATAATAGATTAACTATAAAAGATATTGATAATTTATATGTAATAAAAGGCCCTGGTAGTTATACAGGAGTAAGAGTAGGGATTACTATTGTAAAAACTTTAAAAACATTAAATAATAAATTTAAAATATATGTTTTATCTTCTCTTGCTTTTCAAGCATCAACTAAAAAAGTAATAAGCATATTGGATGCAAAAGGAAAAAATATATATCTAGGAATATATGATAAAGGAAAAAATATTATTGAAGATCAGTTAGTGCCTTTAGAATATCTTAAGGATTTTGAACAACAGTTTTTAAATTTTCGCTTAGTTGAAGATTATAAAGAAATTGATTTTAAGGAATGCTATTTACAAACAAAAATATTCTTTCAAGAAATAAAAGAAATAAAAGATATTAAACCATTGTATATAAAGAGTTTTATATAGGAGAGAGAGTTTTTAGATATGAAAGAAATTAATAAAAGTTCAAATATGCCAGCATGGGCTTTAATTTTAATAATAATTTTATTTATTATTGGCTTAATAGTATCAATCTGAGGAGCAGCTTCTGTTTTTAAATTAAAAAATAATTTAGAAAATAATGATATTAAAAAAATTTTCAAAAATAAAGAAATAATAAAATATGAGAATGGTTTTAAAAATGAATCAGGTATTTATGCCTTAATTTTTAATAACTTTAATTCAAAAGAGTATTTTTGACCTATATTAATATTTGAGAGCACTAAATTTAGTCAAAGTGCACTAGAAATTATTGATAAGATTGAACAAAAAAAATATAAAAATATTGAAGACTATATGCAAGAAAATGGGCTAAATAAGACAGATATTAGATTTATACAATTAGAAGAAAATATTGATTATGAGAAACTTAAATACTGAATTAAAAAAACTAAGACAGATATTAGAGGGTTTAATAAGTAAAATATTTTAGAAACTCTTATATATTTAAAACTTAAAAATGGTATTGTAATAAAAAATTTTCCATTATATAATAGAAATGTGGAGAATTTTAAAATGGAACAAAATCAAATTATAGGGTTGTTATTAATAGTTATAGGATTATTAATAATTATAGGTTTTGGATATTGGGCCTATTATGCCAAAAATAAAGCTAAAAATAATTCAAATTTTAAAACTGGAAATCAAGAAAGTCAAACAATTTGAGAGTTTACTAAAAAAAACTTTCCTATTTTTGTTGCGATTTTTGGTTTTATAATGGCTTTTACTGGTTTAATGATGATGTTCTAGTTAGCAACCACAACAAAAAAAAGAAAAAGAAAGGGAATTAAACTATATGAAAAATGTTTCTCAAAAAACAGGTGAGAAATCTTCAAATAAGTTTGTTGCTAAAATGAAGAGTATGGGTAAAAATATTATGCCTACACTTTCAAAATTAAGTAAAGCATTCTTATTACCAATTGCACTTTTACCAATTGCAGGTGTTTTTCTTGGTGTTGGTGCAGCAATTTCATCTAATGCCTCTGATGGTACATTCCTATTTTATTTTGGATCACTTCTAAATAAAATGGGTGATGTGTGTTTTGGAAATTTACCAGTGTTGTTTTGTATTTCTGTAGCATTAGCATATACTAAGGATTCAGGTATTGCAGCGTTAACAGCTGTTGTTGGTTTTCTGGTTATGAATGGAATGCAAGCTGCATTATTACATACTAATTCAGTTGAACAAAGTACAGTTTATGTGCAATTGCAAGATAATAGTTGACATCAACTTTATTCACAAGTTGCAGGTCAAGATAATAAATGATGGATTGACTGAGAAAATTTAAATTTTGGATTACAAGATATTGCAAAATATGTTAGCGCTTCAAGCAAAAATATTGCTGAAGCTGGAGAAGGTGTAGCAATTAATTCAAATCTTGAATATATTGATGCAGCTGGAAGTGTTTATTATTCATTACTATGAATTAATTGAATTCCAAATGGTTTAATAACTTCAAATATTGGAGTTAATTCATTAAACACAGGAGTATTTGCAGGAATCTTTGTTGGAGCAATTGCTGCCAAATGCTACAATAAATTTCATGATACACAATTACCTTCAGCAATAAGTTTCTTTAGTGGAACAAAATTAGTTCCAATTATAACTTTTGTTGCAGTTATTCCATTATCATTTATATTTATGTTTTTATGACCATATTTAGGTATGGGACTAGCAGCATTTGGACAAGCTTCTGGAAAACTTCCATACGGAGTTGATTCATTAATTTATGAAGTTGCTGAACGTTCATTAGTGCCATTTGGATTACATCACGTATTCTATGCACCACTATGATGAACAAATGCAGGAGGTTCAATTGCTGAAGCATTTGAAAAAACTGTTGATCCAATTGTTCAACAACAATTTGCTGATTTATGAGCAAAAAATCATGATGCAATGGGATTGTTAGGAACAGCAGATCCAAAATTTGACCAAATTAGAAATTTAATAAGTACAAATTACACTGACTTATGAAAATCTATGGGTGACCAAACAATGGCTTATAAAGTTATTGCAAATTCAGATGTATTAAACTTTAAAGACTTGGATATTTTAGGTTTAAATATTGGAAGATTCCAAGCAGGTAAATTTGGATTTATGTTATTAGGTTTACCAATGGCTGGATTAGCTATGTGATTAAATGTTCCAAAAGAAAATCGAAAATCAGTAATGGGAATTTATTTCTCAGCTTCATTTACTTGTTTCTTAACAGGTATTACAGAGCCAATTGAATATACATTCTTATTCCTAGCACCATGATTATTCTATGGAGTACATATGCCACTAGCTTCAATTTCATTCCTACTATCTGGACTATTTAGAACTCACGTTTCTATGACAGTTTCAGGAGGATTTATTGATTATGTAGTATTTGGTTTAATTCCATTCTTTGGTAATAAAGCTATGAGTGCAACATCAGTATTTGCCATTCTAGGAGTAGCAGGTATTATGGCACCAGCATACTTCTTCTCATTCTACTTTGCAGTAAAATATGGAAATGTAATGGTTCCAGGAAGAGATGGAAATAGTGATGTTAAATTAGCAACTAAAGCTGACTATAAAGAAGCAAAAGGATTAAATACTGATGACACTAAAATTGAAAATAATAAAAGTTCATCAGAAAATGCAAGAATTGAAAAGGCCACAAAGATTATTGAATTTTTAGGTGGAGAAGCAAATATTGTTGATATTGATGCTTGTGCAAGTCGTTTACGTGTAACTGTAAAAGATGGAAGTGTTGTTGACAAGGAGGGTATTATTTCCTTAGGAGGAGCTAATGGAGCTCTAATTAGAGGAACAAATGTCCAAATTGTTTATGGTGGAGAACAAGAGGCCATTAAACCACGTATGATAAAAGTATTGGGCCAACAACGTAAAGCAAAAAAAGATAAACAAGTTTAATTTGTAAAATTTCATTTAAATATAATATAAACCTTATTAGTATATTTTCCCCAATACTAGTAGGGTTTTTTATATTAAAAATTATTATTGAAAGTATTAAGAATTTAGTAAAATAAAAAAATTGCATTTCTGCAACTTTTTTATTAGTTAAAATTTTTAAATTAAATTTTTGATTTTTTCTTATAGATTAATGAGTTTAAATATATTAATACTGCAGAAAAAGTAATTCAACAAATTACAGCAACTGTTATATTAAATCCACCATTTAATTTCATTTCTAAATCTTTATAAAGAGATAAATCTTGATTGCTTATTTTCTCCTCTGATTTTTTTGTTCTTCTAATAATTTCTTCAATATCATTTTTTGAATAATATTTTAATGCTTTTGTAGGTTGCATCATAGCTGAAATTGATGAAACATAATCATTTACAAAAGGTTTTGTGTTATTACCTCTATAGATATATCATCAGTTATTAAAGAAATTTCCATTAGCAGAAGAATTATTTGATTTGAATTCAGAGTTATAATTAATACCATTATTTTTTATACTTAGTATATCATTGTCTGAATTATTGAAATCATTATACATTGAAGCTCTATAACCAGAAAGAATAATTCAATTAATTATCATAATTTCAGGATTTTTTTTATAGACTTTAAAAACTTCATTATTTTCTTCACTATTCAATTTTTCATCTTCAAACTTAAATGTATTTTTAATAATCAAAGGATTCTTTTTAAATATTGAATATGCTAAACCGTTTATTCCGCCAGGTTCACCATCTTTTATAATTGTCAAATAATTGTCATAGATATATTCAACTCAATTAAATAAGTCAAATAATTCTGGTAGTTGTGTTTTTAAATGATTTAAAGTAGGTTTAATTTTAATATAAACTTGTTTATCTGATCAAGCTTCTTCAGAAAGTAATCAATATTGGTTTTCAATACTATTATTATAAGTATCAATTTCTTTTGAACTTTCATAGATTATGTCAATAAGTTTTGCAATTTTATATTGACTTAGAATTTTTTGATCGCCATTAAAAAGATTTGCTTGACCATTTAAAAAAGCTCTTTTTTCAATATCACCAATATCTTCTTTCTCAAAACTATCATATCTGAAGTTAATTTCAGTTTCTTCAAAAATATCTTTGTAATCGTCATTATTTTTTAATGAATTATAAAATAAATGACCTAAATGCATATTAATATTGGTATTCATGTAACTAGTTTCTGAGATTTTATTTATACTTCCATTTAACTGAGTGCTTAAAGCTGCTCCAAAGGGATATATAAAAATTATTAAAGCTAATAGTAAATTATTTAAAATACCAATTGCAACACTAAAAGTCATTGAAATAGCTATTATAAAAGGTAGTAATACTATTGGCAAAAAGAAATAAAATGCTAATTGAGTTAGTAGAATGTCTTTGATAATTACTTGCTCATAACTTGAAATTAAAGTAAATAATAGTCCTAAATTAAAATTAATTAAAACATAAAATATTGATATAAATAAGGCAAGAGAATATCTATATAGGAAAGATTGTCATATCGGTATTCCAGCTCTCAGTTCAATATTTTGAATTCCATCATCTTTTTGTTTTTTAAAAAAGAAAAAAGCAATAAGAGTAAGAAAAATGCTAAAACAAAAACCACTACAAATATATGAGACTGCCTTAAATAAAGACAAGTTCATTAGTTGCATTTTAGGATAACTACTTGAAAGAGATTGCATAATAATAAATAATGAACTAATACAAATAAAAATTAATCCTGTAATAATAATTGATTTATTTCTTAAAGCTAACTTTAAATTTAAAAAATAAATAATAAATAAACTTTTGGTATTTTTACTTTTCATTTTTGATATCCTCCTTATACAAGTTTGAAATTAATTCAATATTTACTTTTTTTGGATCAATAAATTTTTTATAAATATCAATTATTAATTCCTTTTTATTGTTAAAACTTTTATCATAAACTATTTCTCCATTTTTAATTAAAACCAAATGGTTTGCTATTTCTTGAAGTTCTTCGATAATATGACTTGTAATAAGAATAGTAACTCCTAGTTTATTTAATTCTTTAAGAATTGAAATAAACTCTATTTTTGATTCAACATCCAAATTAGCTGTTGGTTCATCCAAAATAATGTATTTTGGTGAACGAACCAAGACACTTGCCATGATTGCCTTTTTCTTTCAACCTGCAGATAGTTCTTTAATTTTTTTATTTTTAAATTTATCTAAGCCAAGCATTTCATATATATTCTTGATTTTGTTTTCTAATTCTTTTCTTTTAATTCCATTTGCAGCACATAAAAATAAAATGTATTCATGTAATTTCATATCTAATGGAATATTGTTAGTATCTGGGAAAAAAGCTAATTTTTTTAGATTGTTATTTGAAAATAAATTTTCATTATCAATTAAAATATTTCCCTTTTTTAAATGCAATTCTCCAAAAATTGCTTTAATTGTTGTTGTTTTGCCAGCTCCATTGTCACCAACAAAAGCTATAATATCTTGGTCATTAATATTAAAACTGACATCTTTTATGCCAGTATTATTTTTAAAGACTCTTGTTAAATTTTTAATTTCTATCATTTGTTTTCCTCCACTGCCTTATTATATAGGTATATACTTTTTTTTTTTTTTTTTCAAATTTTACAATTTTTAACTAAAAAGTGGAAATTATTCCTATTAATTTAATAAAAATCATTTTCAAACTTTAAAAATCATTTTTAACAAATTTTACAAAAATGTATTTATATTAAAGCAATATTTTTTGTTATAATTAGAAATGTAAATGGATTGGTACTCAAGTTGGTGAAGAGGGCACCCTGCTAAGGTGTTAGGCCGGGCAACTGGCGCGAGAGTTCGAGTCTCTCTCAATCCGCCATTTTTTAAAAAACAAAACCAAGATTTTAAAATCTTGGTTTTTTATTTGAATATAAAAAGTATTACATATAAAATAAGTAATATGAAATATGTTAAGAGGTTTATAACATGAAAAAAAATGATAAAAATAAAGATTTAAGTGAAAATAAACCTAAAAAAGGTTTTCTTAAAAAAATATTTAAAGGAAAAGAAGAACAAAAAAAAGTTCTAAATATTGTTAAAAATAAAAAAATAAATAATTTGTATTTCTATACTGATGTAAATAATATTTTACTGATTTTAGAAAGAGGTATTAGACTTTTAAAAGATCAAAAACTTAAAAAAGACGAAGAGTATATTGTATGAACTTATTTGGAAAATGAAAATTCAATCGGATTAGAGTTTGACTCATCAACAAGAGCTCATTTTTGAAAATGAGCAAGTGAATCAAAAGTAGATATTGAAAAAATTAGTGTTATTGGGGTTGACCCACATAAGTTAGCTAAATTAACTAAAAATGATTGAGCACTTGATGAGGTTAAAAATATAGTTTATATTTATGAAACAATTCCATTAGAAGTAATTGATTTTATATTAATTAAAGATAAAGCAAATTTAAAAAGAATTCAAACATATGTAGAAGCAAATGATATTGATATTGATGTTTTCTTTGGTGAAACTGGAAATATTGATAAAAAGAAAGAGAGAAAATAATTAATGGCAAATAAAATGGAAAAAATAACATTAAGAGATGTAGATTTTAGTCAGTGATATACAGATGTTGTTAAAAATGCTGGACTTATGGAATATGGACCAGTAAAGGGAACTATGATTTTTAAACCACATGGTTATGCAATTTGAGAATTAATTCAAAAAATTGCAGATATTGAATTTAAAAAATTAGGAGTTCAAAATGTTTATTTTCCACTTTTAATACCTGAAAAATTATTTCTTGCTGAAAAAGAACATGTGGAAGGATTTGCACCAGAATTAGCAACTGTTACTAAAGTTGGAGATAAAAATCTGGGAGAAAATTTATTTATTAGACCTACAAGTGAAGTATTAGTGGCAGATTTTTTATCTAGAGAAATAAACTCATATAGGGATTTACCAGTAAAATACAATCAATGAGCAAATGTTATGAGATGAGAAAAAACAACTAGACCATTTTTGAGAAGTAGTGAGTTTTTATGACAAGAAGGTCATACATTTCATTCTTTAAAAGAAGAAGCAAAACAAATGACTTTAGATATTTTAGAAGTTTATAAAAAATTAGCCAATGATGTTCTTTTATTACCTGTAATTTCTGGAAGAAAAACTGAAAAAGAAAAATTTGCTGGGGCAAAAGAAACTTATACAATTGAATCACTTATGTATGATGGACAATCATTGCAGTCAGGTACTAGTCACTATTTTGAAGATAATTTTGCAAAGGCATTTAATATTAAGTTTCAAAATAAAAATCAAAAAGAAGAATATGCTTATTCTTCAAGTTGGGGTATATCAACAAGATTAATTGGTGCAATTATTATGACTCATTCAGATGATTTTGGGTTAGTTTTACCAAGTAAAGTAGCTCCAATTCAAATATCAATTATTGCAATAAATGATTCACAAGAGGTAATGACAGTTTCAAATGATTTGAAAACAAAATTAAACTCAAGTTTTCGTGTTGAATTGGATAAAAGTGATAAGTCTTTTGGTTTTAAAATTTCTGAAGCAGAAATAAAAGGAGTTCCAATTAGAATTGAAGTTGGACCTAGGGATTTAAAAGATGGAGTTGTTACTATTTCTAGAAGAGATTTAAGAAATAAAGTACAAATCAAATTAGCAGAAGTTGAAAATTATATAAATAAAGAAATTTTGGAACATGATAAAAACCTTTACAAAAAGGCTTTAAAAAATAGAACAGATAAAACTTTTAAAGCTAAGACTTTAAAAGAATATGTATCAATAATTGAAAAAACACCTGGATTTGTTTTAGTACCTTTTTGTGGGGAAATTGAGTGTGAAAATGATGTTAAACAGAAGACATCAACAAATTCAAGATGTATTCCAGAAGGTGTTGAACAAACTAAATCAAAATGCTTTAACTGCAATAAAGTATCAAGTTTGATGGTATATTTTGCAAGAGCTTATTAAAAATATTTTTAAAAAAAACAAATATGAAAGTATTTGTTTTTTTTAAATTAATTCTAAATAAAAGTTATAATAATTTTGTATTACGATAAAAAAGATAATGTTATTAAACTAATATTTTAAAAAAATAGAAGAATGGGTAACTGAAAGGAGGTTTTTGAATGAAATCAAAAACTGGAGATTTAGTTTTTGTTCATGCATACAAACACAATGGTAAATTATATAGATCATGAGAAAAAGTTAGTATTTTTGAAGAAACAGAAAATTACATCATATTAATTAATGAAGAAGTATTAATTACTGAAGTTACTGGGAGAAAATGAAAAACAAATGAACCAGCTATATGATTCTTTTTTAAAGAGGACTGATATAACATTATTTGTATGTTTAAAGAGCGGGGAATTAATTATTACTGTAACTTAGCGTCACCTTATATTTTTGAAGAAGGTACAGTAAAATATATCGATTATGATCTAGATTTTAAAGTTTTTAATGATTTTAGTTACAAAATATTGGACTTAAAGGAATTTAATCGAAATAGAATAACTTGAAATTATTCAAGAGATATTATTGAAAAAGTATGAAAAAGTGTTGATGAAATTAAAGAAAAAATTAAAACTAAACAAAAACCTTTTGTTCATGAATATGTAAATGATATTTGAAATAAATACTTAGAATTAAAAAATAAGGACTAGTTATACTAGTTTTTTTTAGTTACTAATAACAAATTAATTTTTATTAAAAGAATATTGGTTATAATATTTAAAGAAACTATGAGGCGATTAAAATGGATAAATCAAAAATTAGAAATTTCAGTATAATCGCTCATATTGATCATGGAAAATCTACTTTAGCTGATAGATTACTTGAACTAACTGGAAGTGTTGAAAAAAGAGATATGCAAGCACAACTTTTGGATTCAATGGATATTGAAAGAGAACGTGGAATTACAATTAAACTGAACTCAGTTCAATTAAAATATAAAGCAAAAGATGGAGAAGAATACATTTTTCATTTAATTGATACACCAGGTCATGTTGACTTTACATATGAGGTTTCAAGAAGTTTAGCTGCTTGTGAGGGTGCTTTGTTAGTAGTAGATGCAAGTCAGGGTATTGAAGCTCAGACATTGGCAAACGTTTACTTAGCATTAGACAATGATTTAGAAATAGTACCTATAATTAATAAAGTTGATTTACCTGCAGCAGAACCTGAAAGAGTTAAAGAAGAAATTGAAAAAGTAATTGGCATTGACTGTTCAAATGCTCCTATGATTAGTGCAAAAACTGGATTGAATGTTGAAGATGTTTTAGAAGCTATTGTAAAGTATGTTCCTGCACCATTAGATGCAGATGACAATAAGCCATTAAAAGCTTTAATTTTTGACTCTTATTATGATAAATATAGAGGTGTAATGGTTTCTGTAAGAATTATGGAAGGAACTGTTAAAGTTGGTGAAACTATTAAAATGATGCAATCACAAGCAACATATGAAGTAACAGAACTTGGTGTTAAAACTCCTTATGAACTAAAAAAGGATAAACTTGAAGCTGGAGAAGTTGGTTGAATTGCAGCAGCAATTAAAACTGTAAGAGATGTACATGTTGGAGATACTATCACTACTAAAGAAAATGGAACAAAAGAAGCTCTTGATGGATATAAAAAATTAAATCCAATGGTTTATTGTGGAATTTATCCAGTCGATACTGCAAGGTATAAAGATTTAAAAGAAGCATTAGAAAAAATCTCATTAAGTGATGCTAGTTTAGTTTATGAACCAGAAAGCTCTCAATCATTGGGGTTTGGATTTAGATGTGGGTTTTTAGGTTTATTGCATATGGATGTTATTCAAGAAAGACTTGAAAGAGAATATGACTTAATATTAATTGCTACAGCACCATCTGTAATATATAAAGTTACTCAAACAAATGAAGAGACAATTGAAATTGATAATCCAGCTTTTCTACCAGATCCTCAAAAAATTAAGTTTATTGAAGAACCTTTTGTAAAAGTTACAATTATGACTCCTGATCAATATTTGGGAGACTTGATGAGTTTATGTCAAGATAAAAGAGGTATTTATATTGATATTGAATATCTGGATGATATGAGAAGAACATTAATTTATGAAATGCCATTAAATGAAATAGTATTTGATTTTTTTAATAAATTAAAATCAATGTCGAAGGGCTATGCTTCATTTGATTATGAATTAGTTGGCTATAAACAATCTAAGTTAGTAAAAATGGATATTTTATTAAATGGAGATATCGTTGATGCTTTATCAACAATTGTACATAGAGATTTTGCTCAAGTACGAGGAAGAATCTTGACTGAAAAATTAAAAGAAATAATTCCAAGGCAAAATTTTGAAGTGCCAATTCAAGCTGCAATTGGTGGAAAAATAATAGCACGTGAAACAATTAAGGCAATGAGAAAAAATGTTTTGGCAAAATGTTATGGTGGAGATATTTCACGTAAGAAAAAATTATTAGAAAAACAAAAAGAAGGTAAAAAAAGAATGAAAGCTATTGGTTCTGTAGAAGTTCCACAAGAAGCTTTTATTGCTGTACTTAAATTAGATGATTAGGAGATAAATTTAATGAATTTTTTAATTGAATACTCAACGGAAAATGATATATTTGATCAAGCTTGACAAATTAGAAAAAAAGTTTTCTGTGAAGAACAAAAGTATCCAGAAGAAGATGAGTATGATAAATATGATTCTACAAGTTTTCATGTTATTGGTTTTGAAAATGACTTAGTAGTTTGTTGTGCAAGAATTTTAGAAAAAGAAGATGGTTGATATATTGGAAGGATTGCAGTATTAAAACAATTTAGAGGAAAAGGGATAGGTCATAAACTTATTAACTTTTTAGAAGAATTTATTAAAAAAAATTTTAACGCTACTGAAATTTTCTTAAATGCTCAAGAAACAGTTTTAAATCTATATAGAAAAAATGGCTTTGAAGTTATTTCTGATAAATTTTTAGATGGTGAAATATGACATTTTAAAATGAAAAAAAATTTAAAGATAAATAAGTAATTAGATATTAAAAAAGCAGTTATAAAAAAAGACATGTAAAAATTAAAAGCGCTTTTTTATATAAAAATTATATAATTGTTATCAATAAAATTATATAATTAAACATATAGGCGGTATTTAGATGAAAAAGATAAAAATTTGAAAAATTATAATAATGCTGTTAGTTTCTATTTCAATTATTCTAATTTTGCCCTGAATAACTGTAGATATAAATAATAAAATAGTATTTTCTAGTAGTGGATTTAATATAATAAGAGTAGGTTTATTAGCAACAGGATTAGTTTATGTTGCTATTAGTTTATTTTCAATCTTAGGAAAAAAAAGAGTAGAAAAAATATTTGGAGTATTTGATATTATTTTTAGTTTTTGGGTCATTATTATTTTATCTATGCATACATTTCTATATTTTAATATAGAAATTCAATTAAAAATGACTTATTTTATGCCATTATTATCTCTTTTGATTGTAGATTTAATTATTACAATTGTTGATATATCAATTAACTATGAAAATATTTCATTTAAAAATAGTATTCAAAGAACAAATTCAATTGCAAATAAAATTAATGATGAAAATTATGCAAATCAAGATTCTCTTAAAGATGTATCAGATTTAAAAAATAAAATTCTTAATATGAAAAGTGGATTAAATAAATCATATGAAGAAGCAATTCATGAAATAGAAAGAACAGGAGCTTTAAATGGATTAGATATGTCTTCATTAATAAAAGAGGATGAACAAGAATCTAAAAAAGACAAAATAATTCCATTTTCAGTTGAAGAAAATCAACAGATATTAAATGATATTGAAAATTCATTTAAACAACAAGAAAATCAACAATCAGAGTCAAATAATAATTTAATAAATGAATGAAAAAAAATAGATGAAGAATTAGAATTACCACTAAGTTTTGATGATCCAATAGCAAATTCTCAAAGTGATAAAAATTATCAAGATATTGATTCATCAACTCTTGAAACTAGTGAAATAAGATTTACTTCAAGAAGAACAAATACAGATGAAAATAAACATTAAAAGAATTTAAACATTTATTTTGTTTAAAATTTTTTTTATATAGAATTATAGTATTAGGTGAATTTATGAAAAAAGAAAAAGTTTTAAAAAAAGAAAAAACTAAAATTAAGAAAATTAATTTTAAGAACTTTAAAACAGGTTCAATTTTTTTTATGACTATCTTATTAATATTTAGAATATTAATGGTAATTTTTTGACTATTAGCACCAATAATTGTTGGTTTTACAATTGGATTCGATGATGGAATACGAAATTTAGTAAAATTTATTGGTATATTTATTTATCCAGATAGAGTATCATCCAATACTACAATTATAATAAATGTAATAGCACCTCTTTCATGACTATTAACTTTGTTAATACTACTTTTTGCAGATGTTAAACCTTTTTTTAACAAGAAGAAATGAACACAAAGAGCTACTTTAGCATTTAATTTAATGTTTTGACCTTTACTATTTATTGGACTTATTTATGGAATATATTTTTTAATTCCAATTCTTCAAATTGGAAATCCAGTAACAGACCCAACAGACCCAAATTATGATCCAATATATCAGGCATGAAAATCCTTAAAAGATAGTTATTCTCCATTTAGTAGTTGAATGATTGCTTTACAATGTATGTATGGAGTTATTGTAGTATTTGGAATGTTTTCAATTTTTGAGGCACATATGGTTAGAAAAATGAAATTGGATTACACTGACTTTTACATTAAAGACCAAAACTCAAGAAGTTTAGTTAATCAAGTAATTGAAGGAAAAATTGAGTTTGGAGAGTTTGAACCAGATGAAATTAATAATGAACTTAAAAGAATAAGAAAAGAAACAATAGAAGAAGAAAAAAGAATGAAATTTGAAAAATTTCAGAAAATGGAAGAAGAATACATAAACAAAAAGAAAGAAAAAAAAGAAAGAAAAAATGCAAAAAGAAAGAAAAAGGGTAAAACTGAATAAAAGCTTAAGTTATAAAGGTCAACAAATTGAGTATTGTTTAACTTTAAAAGACCAGAAATTTATTAGACTTAAGTTAGAAGATACAAGCATTAATGTTTCAGCTCCATTTCATGCATATGATTGAGAAATTGAGCAATTAATATATAAAAATATTCAAAAAATTCAAAAAATAATTGATTATAGAGAAAAAAACCAATTTTTTTTAATTTCAGAAAATGGTTTTGTTAAAATGAATGATCAGAAATATGCAGCAAGATTTTTAGAAAAAATTGATAGAAAAGAAAAACTTGATTTTAAACTTTATGAAACAAAGGAAGAAACTGTAAAAAGAATGTATAAAAAATTATCTATAAATTACTTTTTCTATTTTGAAAGTGTTATCAATAAATATAAGCAAATAATGAATTTAGACTTTAAAAATCTTTCTGTTAAAGTTATGAAAGGCAAATGAGGTGTTTGCTTTCCTGAAAAATCAAAAATAGTTTTAAATACAAGGTTAATTCACTTTCCAACTGTTGCGTTAGAGTATGTTGTTATTCATGAACTTAGTCATTTAGTGCATAAAAATCACTCAAAGGACTTTTGAAGGCATGTTGAGCGATATATGCCAAATTATAAAAAGGTAAGTGAAATACTAAAAGTGAATGTATTATAAAGTATAATAACTTTATGGAGAAAAACTTATGGGATGAAAACGCGAATTTAAAAAAATGCAAAAAGAGACTAAAAAAGCTTCTAATCTTTTTGATAATTCTGAAGATATTTCAAGTTTAATTCTTTGAGAAAGAGCTATGAGTTCTGCAAGTCATTGAAAAGTTGATAATTTAGTTATTGATATTTCAAAGTTTAATGGTTTGATTCAAGAAATAATTATAAATCAAATTATGCCAGATAATATTAGTGCATACTCATGAAATTTAGGTTCAATATCAATAGTTGAAAAATTTTACGCTTATCCTATGGCAAGTTATTTCAAAGAAACATATAATAGTATTTCAAATAGACTAGGTGTTTATGAAGCTACATTAATTGTTTTAAGTTGCTCAAAATTTAGTTATTATATAACTAAGAAATTTTGGAAATTATTTAATTACACCTTTGCAAATAAAAATATAAATGAAATTCCATTATTAAGAGTTTTTGAAGTTATGCAAAGAACCTCTTTGGAAGCTTTAGAAGGAATTATTGAGAAGTCTTTTTTACTAATTGATAAAAGAAAATTAGATCCATATAAACATCATTTATTAATTGAAGAAATTATTGATTTAGGAGATGATTTTACTTATCACTGATCAAGAATGTATGATCAAGTGATTGACTTAACTGTTGAAACTTTTATCTTTCAAAGTAAATATGGTAAGCCAAATAACCCATCTAAATCAACAGTAGAATCTGATTTTTTCTCGGTAGAAGATGAAGATGACTTTGATGATTTCTTTGAAAAAACAAAAACACTTGTGTTTAATGATGAGGTAAATGACGCATTCAATTATTTTGGTATATCAAAAATAGCAAAGCCAGATGAGTTTAAAAAAATTTATAGAAAAATGGCAAAGCAATTTCATCCAGACTTAAATTCAGATCAATCATCTGCAACAGAAATGAAAAAAATTAATTTATTTAAAGAAATTGTTGAAAAATATTATGAGAAGTATGAGATCTTTTAAAAGTAATTAATTTAAAATTGCAAAATAGATGTTCTATAATTAATTAAATATTTGAAACAATTTTATTGATTTTCTATTTTAATTTTGTATTAGTTCTAATGTAATCTAATTAAATTAGAAGATAGACATTTTGAATATTTTAAAAAATTGTTTTATTATAAAAATATTTAGAAGATGGGGCTATTATTAATTTATGAGCAAGTATTATAAATTGATATATTATTTATAATATTTAGATTGAATAGTGGGAGACAGTTGATGGTAATCAAAGAATATGAAGAGTACAGTTTTATACAAAGTGATTTATTAAGTAAAGAGATTTTTATTTTATATTCAATTTTTGGAGGAGAAAGCAAGTTCTTAAAAGTAATTCAGCAAGAATGATTTGAGACTAAAGATATTGAAAAGTTTAGGGACTTTATTGAACTAAAATTTGATGAAATAGAAGTGAAACAAAAGAGTCAAGTTGATAGAGATAGTTTAAGTTGTTTACTAAGAATGATATCAATTTGTGATAATTTTTTTGAATATGAATATTTATATGATTCAAGTAGAGTTCTATTTTTAGAGTCTAAAAAAGAAGTTATGAATAATTTAAAAACTTATGATTATGCCTTTAAAGAACTTATGGACTTAAACTATAAAAGTTTTATTGAAGAGATTAATACAATGAAGATTTCAAAGAAATATATTTTAGTTACAAATGATATTAAACATATTATAAATAGATGTGAAGAAATAAATGACTTTTATTTGATAATTAAAGAAGCATATAAAATAAATGATTTACTAAGTGACTTATTAGATTTATTAGAAGAAGATGAGGATAATAGTTTTCAATTTGGTACAGATGATGAAGTTATTCTTTACAATTTTGCAATTTATCATTCAACAAAAATTTATTTTTCATTATTGCTAAGAGAACATATTATTTCTGAAGAAGAAAGAATAACAAATACTATAATTGATGAAAATAAACCGTTAATTCAAGAAGAAGAATTAAGAATATCAGAAACTAAAATGCTCTCTGATCAAAGTAAAGAAATTTTTTATAAGACTTTAAAAAATTAGACCAGCTTAAATTAAGTTGGTTTTTTTATATAAAATATTTTCTCTTATTAAAAATATTTTAGTGTTTAATTTTGCAAAGTATTAATATATCTATTAATTTTAATTTTTATATAATATATATAATATTAAAAAATCTAAAATTTAGTCAATAAAAAGGGGTTTTTATGAAAAAAATACCATTTTCCGTAATGTTCAAAATGAATTTAGGATTATTATTAATAGATAAAGCTTTGTTAATATTATCAATATTGTCAATTATAATGGGTTTTTCTGTAAACACAGTATTTATAATAATGAAAACCAACGCTGATTTTATAACATTTTATAATTTTTTCTTTTTATTTTTTACAGGCGCATTTTGAATAATTATAACAATGAGACTTGTCTTTCTTTTTTTATATTCCAAAATTGAAGATAAAACAATTTATATTATTTCTGTTCACCAAATTTCTAGAAAAAAAATATTTATTTCTCAATGATCAGTTATGATAATGTTTTCAATTACTTTGAGCTTAATCAATTTTCTTATGATTAATATCATTTCATTAATAGTGAATTTAGATATAAACTTAGTGGTTTTTCGAACTACCCTTGTTCACTTTATATATACTATTTTTATTTCAATTTGTTTAATCAACTTTTTTACTTTATTAAGTTTGTTGCTGAAAAGCTCAATTACAACTATTTTAATTACCTTAATGCTAGCAGCTACATTTATATCTAGTTTGCCATATCAATTTTTAAAAAATAGCGAAAAGCTTAATAATATATCATTTAATTCTAATGTAGGAACACCTTATGTTTCTAAAATAGATAATGTATATAATGTGTTTGATTTACAACATAATATTAAAAATGGTTATATTAAATATCCAAATTTATCAAAGCATATAAATGATTATTTTGTTGAAAATCAATTTAGAAAAGATCAATTTTCATCAAGTTCAAATTTAAAATTAAGATATGATTTTTGAAATTCACTTGGAGTGATTAATAATAAATCAGTAGATATTAATTCAAGTGATTTAACAATTAAATCATTACCAAAGCAATGGACAAATCCCGAAATAATACAAGGTTCTAAAGTTGAACTAAATTTAACTTTTAATTATCTTTTTTATTCTGTAGAAGAAATCGAAAGTATTATTGTTAATATGGAAGATGGTTCCAAAGAAAAAATTATATTAATTGAATTGATAGAATTTACAAAAAGTATTAATAGTTTTTATATTGATGATTTTTCATTTCAAAATGAAACAAGAGATGTTTTTGGAGATATGGTAAGTTTAAAACAAGGTTATATTAAATCAAAAAATGGTAGTCAAGAAACAGTATATAATGAAAGTAATTTAAAAAATAGTTATCAATTACATTTTATTGATGGATTAGATGGAGTTCAATTTCAAAATTCAAAAGAATCAAAGGAATTATTTGAAGATAATTTATATAATCCTTTATATTTGTCAGTTAGGCTTTTAGAAAACTATTTTATAAATTATACTTCTGATTTTGTAATTTTTAATAATTATAAAGTTAATACAACAAGTGAAGAATGAAAAAAATATAGTAAATTAAGAACTGGATACAATATATTTTATATGTTTAATTTTATTGGAAGCACAATGTCAATATATACAAATTACTCTGGATTATCATATGATGATATTTGATTTGATCCTTCACAAAAATCAAATATTGATTTAATTGGCCAACAAAATATTTTTTTAAATTATCATACTTATACTTTTAAATTAGATGAAAATAATAAAATGAGGCCTGATTCATACAATAATTATATTAAATCTTATTGATTTTTATTTTTTCAATTATTTATAGCATCTATTAATTTTACTTTTGGAATTTATTTTTTCAATAGAAAGGATCTGACATAATGAATCAAGATTTAATAGAATTTAGTAAGTTTTCAAAAAAATTTCATAAAAATCAAATAGGGGAATTATCATTTACAGTAAAACCAAATAGAGTAACTGCTGTAATTGGAAGAAGTGGTAGTGGAAAATCTGTAATTTTAAATTCTTTAATTGGAGCAATTAAAAATTATAAAGGGACTATAAAATTAAATAATAGAGATAGAAAAAAAAGAGATAGTTATAAAGACAACAGTTCAATTGGTTTTTATACTCAAATGGACTTTTCTTTATACGACATTTCAGCTTATAAATTTTTACAAATTATTTGTCCAAGTTTTGGAATAAATAAAAAAGATTTAAATAGTAAAATAGAGCAATGAATGAAATTTTTTGATATCTGAGATAGTAAAGATAAAAGTCTCAAAAATTATTCTTGGGGAATGAAAAATAGAATGAATTTAATTTTGTGTTTTATTAAAGATCCTAAAATTATAATTCTCGATGAACCAGGAGCAAATTTAGACTCAATATGAAGAAATAAAGTAAAAAATCTTCTTATTAAAGAAAAAAAAGAAGGTAAAACTATTATTATAACTGTTCATAATATTGATGAAATTGCAGATATTATTGATGATTATTTAATTATTGATGCGGGAAAAATTATTTTTTATGGTTCAAGTGAAGAGTTAAATATTTATACTAAATATAAGATTTTTTTCTTTGAAAATATAAATCATCAAAAACTACGTAATTTTTTAAATGAAAATAAAATTAAGTCATTTAAATATGATGAAGAGGAAAAGTCACTTGTATTTGCAACAAATAATGCAAAAGAAATAAATTGAATATTCTTGTACTTGTTAAAAGAAGGAATTCCGATATTTAATTTAATTAAGTTAAATATAAATATGGATTCTATATTTAAAGCAATTGAAAATAAGCAGATTAAAAGAACAAAAATTTAATAAATACTTTAAAAAGATTATTAGGTCAATTAAAAAATTTGACCTATTTTTAATATAACAATAATTTTTAAAAAAATAAATATAGATTTTTATTGGTATAATATTTAAATATTTGTTATTATCAATAGGTTATTAAATAGGAGAAACTTATGAATAAAAAAATTATTAATATTGCAGTTATTGCTCACGTTGATGCTGGAAAATCTACATTAGTAGATGCTTTTTTAAATCAGTCTAATGTTTTTAGAGCAAATGAAGAAATAAAAGAACAAGTTATGGATAGTAATGATCAAGAAAGAGAACGTGGAATTACAATTTATTCAAAAAATTGTGCTATTGAATATAACGACTACAAAATTAATATTGTAGATACTCCAGGCCATGCCGATTTTTCAAGTGAAGTAGAACGTATTATGAAAACAGTAGATACAGTTATTTTATTAGTGGATTCAGCTGAAGGTCCAATGCCTCAAACAAGATTTGTATTATCAAAAGCGTTAGAGTTAGGTTTAAGACCAATTCTTTTAATTAATAAAATTGATAAAAAAGACCAAAGAGCATTGGAAGTTGTTGATGAGGTTTTAGAATTATTTATGGAATTAAATGCAAATGATGAACAAATTGAATTTCCTTCATTATTTGGAACTGCTCGTGATGGGATTGTTCAATATTCTATGGAAGAAAAAAGTGAAAATTTAGGTCCCTTATTTGAAACAATTATTAAACAAGTTGGAAATTACCCATTGGAATTAGCAAAAGAGCCAGTTCAACTTCAAATTTCATCTTTAGCTTACGACTCATTTATTGGAAGATTAGGAGTTGGAAGATTATTTAAAGGTGTTCTTAAAGAAGGACAACAAGTTGCAATTTCAAAAAATGATGGATCAGTAACAAAGGGAAAAATTTCAGGTCTATTTATATATGAGGGTTTAAAAAGAGTTGCTGTAAAAGAAGCACAAGCAGGAGAAATTGTTGTTATATCAGGAATTGGTGATTTAACAATAGGTGATACAGTTTGTGAGCCAGATAAAATTGATGCATTGCCTTCAATTGTAATTGAAGAGCCAACAATGAGTATGAATTTTTTGGTTAATACTTCACCATTTGCAGGAAAAGTTGGAAAATATGTAACAACAAGAAATATTAAAGAAAGATTAGATAAAGAATTAGAAGTAAATGTTGGTTTAAGAGTTGAAGCTTTAACGGATTCATCAGCGGATGGATTTAAAGTTCTTGGTAGAGGAGAACTTCATTTATCTGTTTTAATTGAAACAATGAGAAGAGAAGGTTTTGAATTAGGTATATCAAGACCTGAAGTTGTTGTAAAAATTGATGAAAAAGGTCAAAAATTGGAGCCAATGGAAAGAGTTATTATTGATGTGCCAACAGAATTTTCTGGTACAGTAATTAATAAATTGAACCTGAGAAAAGGTATGATGGTTGACATGGATTCAGATGGTATAAGAGATAAAGTTACTTACCATATACCAACAAGAGGATTAATTGGATTTAAATCAGAATTCACTAATGATACTCGTGGTGAGGGTGTTATGGTAAAATCAAGCATTGGTTATGAAGAATATAAAGGTAAAATTGAAGGAAGACAAAACGGAACTCTTGTTTCAATGGCAAATGGAATAACACTTCCATATGCTTTGAATAATCTTGAAGAAAGAGGAATATTATTTGTAGGCCCTCAAGTTGAAGTTTATGATGGAATGATTGTAGGATTACATTCAAGAGATAATGATTTAAATGTAAATCCAACTACAGGAAAAAAATTAACAAACACTAGAGCATCAGGAAGTGATGATTCAGTAAAGTTAACACCAGCAAAAAAATTCACTTTAGAAGAAGCTTTAGAGTTTATTGAATGAGATGAACTTGTTGAAGTTACACCAGAAGATATTAGATTAAGAAAAAAATGACTTTCAGAAAATGAAAGAAAACAACATAGAAATGATCCACACTAAAAATTCCATATTGGAATTTTTTTTTAAAAAAAGTTCCAATATTATATTAGAAAAAAATATCTAAATATACAAAAATAGGTTTATTATAGAAATGTAAGGAGAATTTAATATGTCAAAAATAACAAGTATCATAGCACGTGAAGTTTTAGACTCACGTGGTTTTCCAACTGTTCAAGTTGATGTTACAACTGAATTTGGTGGATTTGGAACTGCAAAAGTTCCATCAGGAGCTTCAACTGGTTCTAGAGAAGCACTAGAATTAAGAGATGGAGACAAAAAACGTTTTAATGGTAAAGGTGTTTTAAAAGCTGTTGCAAATGTAAATACTAAAATTGCAAAAGAAATTATTGGAATGGAAGTAACAGAGCAAGTAAAAATAGATACAAAAATGTGTCAATTAGATGGTGATGACTTTAAGAAAAATTTAGGAGCAAATGCTATTTTAGGTGTTTCTTTAGCTGTTGCTAAAGCTGCTGCAAGTGAATTAGAAATTCCATTATACAGATATATTGGAGGAACAAACGCAAGAAGATTGCCAGTACCAATGTTAAATGTTATTAACGGAGGAGAACATGCAGATTCTGCAATTGACTTTCAAGAATTTATGATTATGCCAGTTGGTGCGCCAACATTTAGTGAATCTTTAAGATGAGCTTCAGAAACTTTCCAAGCACTAAAATCTTTATTACATGATAAAAAAGATATTACAGCTGTTGGTGATGAAGGTGGATTTGCACCAAATTTTGCTTGAGCATATCCGAAAGAAACTATTGAAGCTTTCAAAGCAAAAACTCCAGTTGAAGTTGCTTTAGATTTATTAGTTGAAGCAATTAAAAAAGCTGGTTATAAAACTGGTAAAGATGGTATTATGATCGCAATGGATTGTGCCAATTCAGAATTATATATTAATGGAAAATATCACTTTAAGAAAATTGAAAAATTAACAGGAAAAGAATGAGCTTTAACAACTGATGAAATGGTTTCATTCTTAGATAAATTAGTTGATAAATATCCAATTATTTCAATTGAAGATGGATTAGCTGAATCAGATTGAGATGGATTCCAAAAACAAGTGAAAACAATGGGACATAAAATCCAAATTGTTGGAGATGACTTATTTGTAACAAACCCAAAAATTACTGCTGAGGGAATTGAAAAAAAAGCTGCCAACTCAGTTTTAATTAAATTAAATCAAATTGGAACATTAACAGAAACAATTGAAACAATTCAAATGGCTCAAAAGGCTGGATGAACTGCAGTTACTTCACACCGTTCAGGTGAAACTGAAGATTCAACAATTGCTGATTTGGCTGTTGCTTTAAATACAGGACAAATCAAAACAGGTTCAATGTCAAGATCTGATAGAATTGCAAAATACAACAGATTAATTGAAATTGAAGCTGAATTAGGCGAAGCTGCAATTTATGATGGTTTAAAATCATTTTATAACTTAACAAAATAATTAATAAAGGAATCTTAATGATTCTTTTTTTGTTTACTAGTTTTTTATTTATAATTAAATTATGCTTAAAAAAACAAATTTCAAAAATAAATATATTGTATGATTTTCGCTTCTAATAATAACTTTAGTTTTTTTTATTTTAACTTCATTTTATGATTTAAAATTATCAAGTCATATAGAAAGTAATTTAAATAAAACTTGATTCACTGCAATTTTTGATGCTTACGGTAGGGTTTGTTTATTTCTTCCCATTTATTTGTTCTTTTTTATTTTTCTATTAAGTTTTTTTAATAATTTAAAATTTAGTAAAAAGCAAAAAATAATATGAATAGCTATCTTTAATTGTATATATTTGATAATTGAAGTTACTTTTCTTTATTTTACAAAACATTTTATTTTACAAAAAAATGAATTTCATATTTCAAAATTTATTTTCTCAATATTTTTTACATTTAGCTTAGTAGGTTTTATTATTTTTATAAATATATATTTAAGGAATTTATTTAATAATGAAAATAATGATATAAATATTTATTTTAAAAAAGCATTAAAAGCAAGTATCTTTATAATATTATTATTTATAAGTATTCAACTATTGAAAATTATTTTTGGAAGAAATAGACCTGAAGATGTAATAGTTCAAAAAGAAAACTTCCAATGACTATTTCAAATAAATTTCTCTAAAGTAAGAGGATCTAGTTTTCCATCAGGTCATACAGCAGCAGCAGGTGCAATGCTAAGTTTTATTTATTTTTTGGAAGGAAAAAAAATTTGAAAAAAAATTATTATAATTTTTATTTGAGTTTTTATTATTCTTACAGCTATTTCAAGAATATTAATGAGCAAGCATTTTTTGACTGATGTATCATTTTCAATTTTAATTGTAATTCTTTATTATTCTGTGTCACAAAAAATAGTTAAAAAAATTTATGAAGGGAAAAAATAATTATGGCAAAGTATATTGGTTTAGATCTTGGTAGTAAAACTGTTGGTATTGCAACAAGCGAAGGATATTTTTCAAATCCAAAAGAAACAATTAGATTTCAAGAATATAATTTTTTAGAAGCAGTTAATAAATTAGATATTTTTCTTAAAAAAGAAGGTTTTGAAAAAATTGCAATTGGCTATCCAAAGAATATGAACGGTTCAACAGGTGAAAGAGTTGAAATGGTTGAAGAATTTATTAAAATTATGCTTGAACAAAATCTAGTTATAGAAGAGCAAATAGAAAGAGTAGACGAAAGATTAACAACAAGAATGGCAAAGCAAATAATGATATCAGCTGATTTAAGTAGGAAAAAACAAAAAGAAAATAAGGATCAATTGGCAGCCAAATTAATTTTAGAAACCTATTTGAACTCAATTAAGTAGTATATAATTACAATATAAATATCAGTGGAGGTATCAATGGAAACACATCCTTTAGTCAAAAAAATTTTATTTAATCAAGATCAAATTGACAAGAGAACAAATGAGTTGGCAAAAGAAATAGAAAGTTATTATAGAGATCAAAAAATAAAGGACAACACAGTTATCATTGTAGGATTATTAAAAGGGTGTGTTCCTTTTATGGCAAATTTTATTAAATATTTTAATCATGAATGTCAAACTGAGTATATGGTTGTTTCATCATATATGGGTGGTACAAAAACTAGTGGAGAACCTAAAATTAATTTAGATTTAAATTTATCAATAAAAGATAAGCATGTTTTAATAATTGAAGACATAATTGACTCAGGAATAACGTTAGATTATATAAAAAAATATATTTCTTTTAAAGGAGCAAAAGAAGTTAAAATAGTAACTCTTTTAGATAAAACAGAAGGTAGAATTGCACCAATTAAATCTGATTGAGTTGGTTTTGAAATTAAAAATGAATTTGTAATTGGTTATGGTTTAGATTTCGATGAAAGATTAAGAAATCTTCCATATGTTGCAGTTTGTGATGTTGAGAAATTAAAAACTTGAAAATGATAATAATATCATTTTCTAATATTTAATTAGATTTTTAAAAAAGTTATATAATGTATATATGGAGGAAGTTATTATGATTAAAAAAATTGGGGTTTTAACTTCAGGAGGAGATGCTCCTGGGATGAATGCAGCTGTTGCATCAGTAATTAAAACTGCCATCTCAAAGGGCATAGAGCCTTATATTATTAGAGATGGATATAAAGGTCTAGTTAATAATTGAATTGAAAAAGTAGATATTAATTTTGCCTCAGATATTATTTCAAAGGGTGGAACAGTTATTGGTTCTGCAAGATTGCCTGAATTTAAAGAAGAGTCAGTAAGACAAAAAGCTGTGGCTAATTTAAAAAAATTAAAAATAGAGGCTTTAGTTGTAATTGGTGGAGATGGAAGTTATCAAGGAGCTGAAAAATTAACAAAAATGGGAATTAATTGCATTGGTCTTCCAGGAACAATTGACAATGATATTGTATCTTCTGATTATACAATTGGTTTTGATACAGCTTTAAATACAGTTATTAATGCATTAGATCAAGTAAGAGATACTATACAATCTCACAATAGATGTATTATTGTAGAAATAATGGGAAATGGCTGTGGAGATTTAACATTATATGGGGCTACTGGAAGTGGAGCTGAAGTATTTTCTACAAAAGAAAGTTATTTGTCAGAAGAAGAAATTATTAAACAAGTTAAAGCATTACATGATAAAAATAAGAGAAGTGTAATAGTTGCTGTTGCTGAAAAAATTTATGATGTAAATGATTTAGCAAAAAAAATTGAAAAACAAGCTGGTTATGAAACTAGAGCAACAATTCTTGGTCACATTCAAAGAGGTGGAAAACCAACTGCTATGGATAGATATTTAGCAGTAAAAGCAGGTATCTTTGCAGTTGAAGAATTAATAGCAGGTAAAGGTGGATTGTATATTGGAATGAGCAATAATAAGTTAGTTGCAAGAGATATAGAATCAACATTAAATATGCCAAAAGTTAATAAAACTGATGAGTATGAAAAATTAAGAGAAATTAATAAAGCTGTATAATTTTAACAAGGAGAAATATAATGAATAAAGAAATAGAATTTTATGAACCAAGTAAGATAGCAAAAAAAATAAAAAGAACTAAAATAGTTACTACAATTGGACCAAGTACTCATTCAAAAGATGATATTAGAAAACTTTTTGAAGCAGGAATGAATGTTGTTAGATTAAATTTTTCACATGGTAAAACAGAAGAACAAGCTGAAAAGATCAAATCAGTAATTGAATTAAGAGATGAATTGGAAAAACCAATTTCAATTATGTTGGATACAAAAGGTCCAGAAATTAGAATTGGAAAAGTTTTTGAAGGTGCTCAAAAAATAAAAGCAGGAACTGATGTTAGAGTTTATACTACACAAGAAGAATACTTAAATCGTGAATGCAAATCAAATGAAATGACGGTTTCATATGATATGAGTATTGATTTGAAACCAGGAGATACTGTTTTGGTAGATGACGGAAAATTAACATTAAATGTTATTAATGTTGAATCAGGATTGGTAAATTGTAAAGCATTTAATAGTCATATAGTAAAAACTAATAAAAGAGTAAATTTACCTGGAGTTGATTTTTCATTACCATTTTTAGCAAAAAAAGATATTGAAGATATAAAATTTGGAGCAAAAGCTAAAGTTGACTATATTGCAGCTTCATTTGTTAATTCAGCAGATAATGTTAATGAAATAAGAAAAATTCTTAAAAAAGAAAAAACAGAGCATATTCAAATTATTTCAAAAATAGAATCAAAAATTGGGATTTTTAATATTGATTCAATAATTGAAGCTTCAGATGGAATTATGGTAGCTCGTGGAGATTTAGGACTAGAAATCCCATACTATGAAGTACCATATTGAGAAAAACAAATGATTAGAAAATGTAGAAAAGCTGGTAAAGTTGTTGTTGTAGCAACACAAATGTTAGAATCAATGACTGATAACCCCCAACCAACTAGAGCAGAAGTTACAGATGTTTATTATGCTACTGAATTAGGAGCTGATGCAACAATGTTAAGTGGAGAATCTGCTGCAGGAATTTATCCTTTTATTACTACAGAAACTATGGCTACAATTAATAAAAGAGCAGAATTAGGTTTTTATGGAAAGATCTATTATGATAGAGCTTTAGAGGTTGCTCGTCAATCAACTAGTGGAAAAAGAGCAGAAATAGCTGATGAATTAGCAAATATTACAAGAAATGGTAAATATGAGTTTGCTCTTGTTCTATCAAGAACTGGTGAATTATTAAGAACAATTTCAAAATTTAGACCAAATGTTACAATTTTGGGAGTTTGTGATAAAGAAGAATTATGAACTGGTTTTGGAGCAATGCATTCAATTTTTATGAATAAAGTAAAAAGCATTGATGAAATTATTAAGAACAAAGATGCTTTAATAGAAATTGCTAGATCTTGAGGAGCTAAAAAAGGTGAAGAGATCTTAATAGTAAAAAATGAAGATATTAAAGTCTATCAAGTTTAAAATTAACCAATTAATGGTTATTTTTTTATACACTTGTGTATTTGAGCAAATCATCTAATAAAGTGATATAATTTTTTTGTTATTAACAAGGAGAATAAAATGAATAAAATTAATTTAAATGAAAAAATGAAAAGAACCAAAGTTATTACAACTATTGGTCCAAGTGTTCACTCAAAAGAAGCGATAAAAGAATTGTTTGAAAAAGGAATGACAACAATTCGTTTAAACTTTTCACATGCAGATTTCCAAGAACATGGAGAAAGATTTGAATGAGTAAAAACACTAAGAAAAGAAATTAATAAACCAATATCAATATTACTAGATACAAAAGGTCCAGAAATTAGAATTGGTAAAATGAAAGATGGAAAACAAGAAATTAAAGTAGGAACAGAAGTAACTGTTTATACTGACCCTAAAGATTTTTCTACAAGAGAATGTAGTGCAACTGAAATGCAAATGTCATACGATATGTCACAAGATGTAAAAGTTGGAGATACTGTTTTAGTAGATGACGGAAAATTAACAATGCACGTAACTAAAGTTCAAAAATTTAAAGTTATTTGTAAAGCATTTAACAATCATTTAGTAAAAACAAATAAAAGAGTTAATTTACCAGGTATTGAATTTACATTGCCATTCTTAGCAGAAAAAGATTATAACGATATTAATTTTGGTATTGATAATAATATTGATTATATTGCAGCTTCTTTTGTTAATTCAGCAGATAATGTTAATGAAATAAGAGAAATATTAAAAAAGAAAAATGCAGAACATATTCAAATTATTTCAAAAATAGAATCACAAGTTGGATGTGATAATATTGATTCAATCATTGATGCATCAGATGGAATTATGGTTGCTCGTGGAGATTTAGGATTAGAAATCCCATATTATGATGTACCATATTGAGAAAAACAAATAATTAGAAAATGTAGAGAAAAAGGGAAACTAGTTATTGTTGCAACACAAATGTTGGAATCAATGACTGATAACCCCCAACCAACTAGAGCAGAAGTTACAGACGTTTATTATGCTACTGAATTAGGAGCCGATGCAACAATGTTAAGTGGTGAATCAGCAAATGGTGATTTCCCATTTATTACTGTTGAAACAATGTCAACAATCAATAAACGTGCAGAAATAGAATTTTATGAAAAAAATTATTATACAAAACAATTGGAAAAAGCTAGAAAATCAAGTTCAGGTAAAAGAGCAGAAATTGCAAATCAATTAGCTAATACTACAATTAGTGGAGGTTATGAATATGCAATTGTTGTTTCAAGAACTGGTGAATTATTAAGAACAATTTCAAAATTTAGACCAAATGTTACAATTTTGGGAGTTTGTGATAATGAAAAATTATGAACTGGTTTTGGAGCAATGCACTCAATCTTTATGAATAAAGTTGATAATTTGGATGCCTTTATGAAAGATGAAAAAGCAATAGCACAAGTTGCAAAATCATGAGGCGTAAAAAAAGGCGAAAGAATTCTATTTGTTAGAAATGAAGATATTAAAGAAATTACAATAAAATAGTTTTTAAACCTAAACCTTTAAAGTTTAGGTTTTTTTATTATTTAAATTCATAAATAGAAAATTTTCTATGTATTTTTTATTGAATAAGTGTTATTATTTTTTTGAAATTAATAAGGAATAGGAGAAAATGTACATCTATTAAATATATAGTTAGTATATTTTCTTTTTCTTTATAGTTTTAACATAATTAATAGGAGAAAAAAAATGAAAAAACTACTTTCAATTTTAGGATCAGCGTCAATAGTGGTATCTTCAGGGACATATGTAATTGCATGTAATCCAAATAAAGATACAATTAATATATTATTTGTACCATCACAAAATAGTACAGAAATTATAAATACTGTAAAACCATTAGAAGAAAAGCTAGCAAATGAGTTAGCTAAAATAGCACAAGCAGATAATAGAATATCAACAAAAAAAGTTAAAATTGCTCCTTCAACAAGTTATGAAGTTGCAGGAAAAACATTACAAGATGGAAAGGCTCATTTAGCATTTTTACCTGTAAATACTTATGCAAAATATAGAGGGCAAGAAAAAGATAAAGCATTTGATAAGGAAGGAATTTTATTAAATGCTTCTAGAGCAGGTGCTAAACCTGAAACTACATTTTCACAATTTCTTGATGAGCAAAATAAATTTAATTTGTCATTAGCAATGGAAGAAGTTACTTCAGAAGCTTCATTAGAATTATCTAAGCATTATAATAAAATGGTTAAAGATAATCCTGAAGAAGTAAAAACACAAGAGAGTGCAAAAAAATTATTATTAGATCAAGATAATGAAGTATCTTATTATAGATCATATATATATGCAAATAATAAATTCCTATCAGATAATCAGTTTGATATTAATTCATTTGAAAATGGTGAGGAGTATAAAGCAGCTTTAAAAGAATTAATTTTAAAAGGTGCAAAAGATAAAAAATTCCAATTTACTTTTGGAGCTAGCAAAACTTCAAGCTCAGGAGTGTTATATCCTATGCTATGATTGCAAGATGTTTTAGGAATTGAAGATAATGAATTAAAAGATTTATGACAAAATAAACATGAACAAGGTAGTTATCCACAAGCATCTCAGGAAGTTTCAAATGCAACTTCAAATTATGCTGTTGGATTTAGTGATATTAGAATGGAAAGTAAATCTTCAACTGACGTAGAAAATGCTTTTAAAAATACAACAGTTATTGGGGCAACTGAACCTATTGTTAATGATCTAATAGCTTATTCTAAAAAAACTATAAAGGATGAAATCTTCAAAAATGATTTAAGAACTGCTTTTAAAAACTTAATTGCAGATAAAGATAATGCAAGTATATTTGAAATTTATAATCATACTGGCTATGTAGGGCCAATAAACATTGAAAATAGTAATGACTTTGAAATAGCAACAGATAAAACAATAACTGATACAACAAATTCAACACAAGCTCTATTAGATAAGATGAAAAATTGATAGGAAAATAAATATGGTACAAAAAGCTTTAAGCTTTTTTGTATTTTTATAATATGATAAATTTTACAAATGTAAATAAAGTTTGACCTAATGGCAAACATGTTTTAAGAAATATCAATTTAAAAATAGAGGATGGAGAATTTGTTGCAGTAATAGGTTTATCTGGTGCTGGTAAAACTACACTTTTAAAAACTATTAATGGTATTAATAAAATTTCTTCGGGAGAAATATTAATTAGTTGAAATAATAATGAAGAATACAATTTAAGTAAAATAAAAAATAAAAAATTAAGACAATTAAGAAATAAAATTGGTCTTATGTCACAAGAATATAATAATTTAGAAAAACAAACAGTTTTAACAAATGTCTTAAATTCAAGAATTTCAAAAGTAAACTTTTGAAGATCTCTTTTAGGAATTTTTTCAAAAAAAGATAAAGAAATAGCTCTAAGGTCATTAGAAAAATTAAATCTACTTGATTATGCATATATTAGAGCTGAAAACTTAAGTGGTGGTCAACAGCAAAGAATTGCTCTTGCAAGAACCTTATCACAAGAACCACAATTAATCATTGCAGATGAACCAGTTTCTGCATTAGATCCAATACTTGCAAATCAAGTTATTAAAGATTTTCAAAATGTTAATAAGTCTGATAAGATAACAATTATTTTAAATATACATCATGTTGAGTTAGCACAAAAGTATGCTTCAAGAATTATTGGATTAAAAGATGGAAAAATAATTTTTGATGGTAAACCTCAACAATTGACTAAAAAAATATTAAAAGAAGTTTATGGAGATAATTATTAAAATGAATAGAAAAATTAATGCAATTACTTCTAGAAATGTTTTTGCAATAAATGATAAGTATACAAAAGCTCCAAAGAAAACATTTTTTATATCTCTATCTATTATAGTTTTCATATTAATAATCTTTGGTTTCAATATGTTAGAAACAAATTGAGTTGAATTTTTTTCAAGTTTTAGTTTATTCTTTGAAAGAATTGGTGATTTAATTAGGTGGGATTGAGAGGACTTTCTTAAACCAGATACAGTTGGAATAGTATTTTTTAATACGGCTTTATACTCAATTTTTATGACAATGATTACAGCCTTTGCTGGAACAATAATTGGAGTGCTTATAGCAATTCCCGTAGCAATTTTAGCAGCAGGAAATATTGTTACTAATAAATTTATTAATAATACTGCTAAAAGTCTTATTGCAATTTTTAGAACAATTCCAGCTTTTGTTTATGCTCTTATTTTTGTGGGATATTTTGGCCAAACAATTTTAACAGTTACAATTGTTTTATCAATCTTTACATTTTCAATTACTTCAAAAATTTTATTTGAAAGAATTGAACATATCAATACAAAGATTTTTATTTCACAACAAGCAACTGGTGCTAATAAAATGAGATCTTTTAGGTCAGCAGTTGTACCGCAAATATCAAATCATATTACATCAGCAACTTTTTATGCTTTGGAAACTAATATAAGATATATTTCTGTTATTGGTGGTGTTACAAATTATGGTATTGGTAAATTAATTGATGATTCAAGAGGAAATGATGATTGATCACGAGTAGGTTTTTTATTATTTTTAATTATTAGTGTAGTAATATTATTAGAATTAATAATATATGTATTAAGAAAATATATATTATTAGATAAGGACTTTATTTTAGATGAAAAAAATCAAAAAAAATATTCAACTTTAATTAAAAAAATTTCAAGAATGAATAATTTAAATTTTTATATAAGATATGTTATTCAAAAGGACCTATTTTTAAATCTTGAAATAGCTAAGCAAAATAAAGACTTTAATTCAATTAAAGAAATTAAAGAAGAAATGAGAATTAAAAAAAATAATTTTCTATCTGATCATAAATCAAAAATGAAAAAAGATATTAATGACTTTGAAATATTTAAAAGTCAAAATTTAAATTCAAAAAATTGATTTATTTGAGATGCAGAGAATTCTATGAATGTTAGAAGAGATAAAATTTATTTAACAAATTTTAATTTTGAGGTTTTAAAATTAAAAGAGGAAATAAAAAGTAATTTAGATAATACAGCATTGCAAGAACATGAAACTTATTTAAAAAATTTAACTATAGATGAAGTTATTAAAAAAAATCCCAAAAGATATATTAAAAGATTATGTTTATACTTTATTCTTTTTGCATTATTTTGTTATTCATTAACCTTTATTGAATTTAATATAGAGAGTGCAGAAACAATTAAAAATACCAATAATAATATAATAGAAATGTTTAAAATAAATTGATTGTCACTTTTCATAGCTCATGGATATGCACCTCAATCAGTAATTTATTTACTGTTTCAAACTTTATCAATTGCAATAGTTGGTACGTTTATTGGAGCTATCGTAGCATATGTTTTTGGTATATTAAGTTCAGAAAATATAGTCAATTACTATGTTGCAAAATTCTTTGTATTAATAACTTCTATAATAAGATCAATACCCACATATATTTATGCAATTTTATTTATAGCTCTTGTTGGAATGGGACCTTTTACTGCAACTTTGGCAATTGCTGCAGGAACTGTAGGAATGTTAACAAAATATAATAGGGAAGTTTTTGATGATATAAATTTAAAAGTTTTATATCAATTAGAATCTACAGGATTAAATAAATTTCAAAGATTTAAATATGGAGTAATGCCTCAAACAACAAGTAGTGTAATTTCATATATTATTTATAGATTTGATATAAATTTTAAAGAGGTTGCGCTTTTAGGAGTAGTTTCTTCTGGAAATATGGGTTATTTATTAAATAGTTATTTTGCAGATCAATTATTTAATGAATTTGGTGCACTATTATTTGGTATTATATTATTCACATTATTGATTGAGTATATTTCTACAACTTTAAGAAATAAAATAAATTTAGGAATCAATCCTAAATATATTGATAAAATCATTCTTTTTATTAAGCATAAAAATTTTGCAAAATATAAAGCCAATGAAATTTTAGGTTTATCAAAAGCTGATTTTGAATATATTCAATCAGAAGCTTACTATGCATATATTAATAAAGTTATTTATCAAGAAGCAAAAATCATTTCTAAAGATAAAAAAGTTTCAAGAAGTCACGGTTGATACTTAAGTTATATTAAAAACTTTAACTTAAGTAATAATTTAGACTTAGATTTACAAGAAGCAAAAAAAATATATAACAAACATAATTTAGAATATAAAAATCTAATTAAAGAGTTTAATGAAAAAAGAATTGATTTTATTCAAAAATTAAAAAATAGTAAAGCTGAACAAATTAAAGAATTGGATTTAAATTCCAAAAATATATTAGAAGATAAATCCTTTAAAAAAGAAATAAAAGCTTCAAAATCTTTTATTAGAAAATCAACTAAAATTAAAATTGAAAGTTTAGAATATTAGAGGAAATAAAATGTTTAAAAAACTTATTGAACTAATAAATAGTAATAAAAAAATAATTCTTTTGAGACATATATATCCAGATTTTGATGCAATTGGTTCACAAATGTCCTTATATCAATTCATTAATGATAATTTTAAAAATAAAAATATTAAATTAGGTGGAGATTTACCAAAGGAATATCATTGTATTGGTAAAACACAAAAATTAAAGCAAGAAGACTTTAAGGATGCTTTAGTTATTATTACAGATACCGCTATAAAAGAAAGAATAGATATTCAAGATTTAAATTGGTTAGCTCTAGCATCTGATGTATTTAAAATTGACCATCACGTTAATATTGATCAATATGGAACCATGGAAATTGTAGATTCCTCATATCCAGCTACTTGCGAGTTATTAACAGAACTCTACAATAACTCCAAATTAGTTTTTTCAAAATTAACAGCCTATTATTTATTTCATGGTCTTATTACAGATACTGATAGATTTATGTATAGAAATGTAACTGCCAGAACATTTGAAATGGCAAGTATTCTTATAAAAAAAGGTTTTGCTATAAATGATGTTTATAAAAATATATATGGTTTAAGCCAAGACGAAGTTAGATTAAAAGGCTATATTTTAAGTAATTATAAAATCTCAAAAGAAAAAATTGCATATATTATTTTAACCAAAGAAGTAATGCAAGGTTTTAATATTGATGATAATAATAAAATTTCACTTTGAGTTAACATTTTAGGAGAAATAAAAGATGCAACAGCTTGAGTATTCTTTACACAAGGCAAAGATTTTATAAGAGTTGAATTTAGGTCAAATAAATGTAATGTTCGTGATATTGCTGTTAAATTTGGAGGCGGAGGGCACATTAATGCATCAGGTGCCAAATTAGAAAGCATTGATCAATGTCTTGAAGTTATAAAATATTTTGATAAAAATTTTAAAAAGTTAAAACTATAGTTATTAAAAATATACTATTATAAAAGTATATTTTTTTATTCTAATATTGAAATTTTACAAAAAATAATAATAAAATAAAATATAAAATTAATTTATTTGTTTGTGATTAATAAAATTATGTATAATTAAGAATATTAGGTTATGTATTTTTTATAAAGACAAAGGTGGAGAAAAAATGAAAATAACACTGCTAGATGGCAACATTATAAATTATGATCAACCAAAATCTGTTCTTGAAGTAGCTCAAGAAATTTCTAAGTCACTTGGTAAGAAGTGCGTAGGTGCTGTTATTAATGATAAAGAAGTTGTACCAAATACTGCTCTTATTGATAGAGATTGTAAATTGCAACTAATAACTGAAAGACATGAATTATATGAATCTGTTATAAACTATACTGCAAAGGTAATAGTGGGCTTAGCTCTTAAAGAAATTTTTCCTGAAGGTAGCCTTTATCCAGAAGAAGAAGGTTATAATAAATTAGAGTTTTTTAGTTATTTTGATTGTGATCAAAAGTTAACTTTAGAAAATATCAAAAAAGTTGAAGAATTATCAAACAAATATATTTCATTAGCTCTTGATATAGAGTTTAAAGGAAATACTTTTACTGAAAAAGATTATATTAATATGATGAACAAAATGAATGTAAAAGAGAAATATACAATGGGTATGGTGGATTTAAACAAAAAAAGATATATTAAATTCCCAATTTCTGCTATAAAAGATGTTTTATTTTACTCAAGATTTGCAACTTTAAATAAAACAAGTGACTTATTTAAAATTCAATTAAATGAAGTTACAGCATTTCAAATTAGAGAAGATAAGTTTGTTTATAAAATTCATGGTTTAACTGCAACTACTGAAAAAGCTTTTTTAGAAAAACAACAAAAAATTGAAGAAATTAAGGAAAATGATCATAAACATATTGCCAAAATTTTAGAAATTTATCATTTAGACCCCTTAATTGGTCAAGGATTACCAATTTGATTGCCAAATGGGACTATTTTAAAGCAAGAAATTAAAAAATATTTAATGCAAAAAGAATTTGAATATGATTTTATTCAAATTGAAACTCCAGTTATTGGTACAAGTGAACTTTATAAAACATCTGGACATTGAGACCATTATCGTGATGACATGTTTGCACCAATGTTGCTTCCAAAAGAAGAAATGGTTTTAAAACCAATGAGTTGTCCGCATCATATTGCAGTATATAAATACAAACAAAGAAGTTATAGAGATTTACCATTAAGATTTGCAGAACATGCTCTACAACATAGGTATGAGTCATCAGGTAGTTTAACAGGACTTGAAAGAGTTAGAGCAATGGAATTAACTGATTCACATATTTTTGTTACTCCTCAACAAGTAAAAGAAGAATTTGTAAGATGTTTTAATCTAATCACAGAAGTATTACTAACTTTTGATATTAAAGTAGATTATTTATCTTTATCTTTAAGAGATCCAAAAGATAAAGAAAAATATTTTAATGATGAAAAAATGTGAAATCATGCTGAAACAGAATTGGAAAATGTTTTAAATGAACTAAAAATTGATTATAAAAAAATGATAGGTGAAGCTGCCTTTTATGGTCCAAAATTAGATATTCAAGCAAAAACTGCTTTAGGTCATGAAATTACTGTTTCAACAATACAATTAGACTTTTTACTACCACAAAGATTTGATATAAGTTATATTAACAGTGATGGAGAACTTGAAAAACCAATTATGATTCATAGAGGTCTTGTAGGAACTTATGAACGTTTTATCTCAGTTCTTTTAGAGCAAACAAAGGGAGTATTACCTTTATGATGTTCACCTTTACAAGTTGAAATAATACCAGTAAATATTGCAAACAAAGATTATGCAGAAAAAGTAAGAGATGCATTTAAAGCAAAATTAATTAGATCAAAAATTGATTTAAGAGATGAAAGATTAAGTTATAAAATTCGTGATTCACAAGTAAGAAAAATTCCGTATCAATTAGTTCTGGGAGAAAAAGAATCAGAAAATGAAACAGTAACTTTTAGAAAATATGGTTCTGAACAACAAACTACAGTATCATTAAAAGAGTTTATTAAAATGATTGAAGGTAAGATTATAGATAAAGAATAGTGTATTAATAGGAGAAAATACTTTTTATGAATAAGAATAATAGAAATATAGAAGAAGAAATAAAAATTCTAAAAGAACAAGATTATGGTATATTAGATGCTCAACACTCATTTATGATTGATGGTACGCTTGGAGGATTCAAAGCAGCTATTCATAAATTGCACTATACTTTTATAAAACAAATTCTTTTAGGAATTATGAGTGGAGTAATAATTGGCTTTGGTTATGTAGCGTGTGTTATAGCAATGGTTTCTTTAGAAGGAACCGATTTTGCAAAGGTTGGAACTCTTTTATTAGGATTTCTTTTTCCGGGTTGCATTATTTTAATTACTTTCCTTGGCGGGGGATTATTCACAAGTCACGTCTTTAGTACGATTCCAGTTTTAAAGGGTTGTGCTAGTAAAAGGTCCTATTTAAAAGGAATTTTTGGAGTCCTTTTAGGAAACTTTTTGGGTACTTTTATATTTGTAGCAATTTTTGCTGGAGCTGGAGGTTTGCTTAATAGTAATCAGCCATTTTTACTTAAAACCTTTGATATGACTATTCATAAGTTATATTTAGTTGCAAATGATTTAACTAATGGTAATTCTATTAAAACAGTAAGTATTTTTGCAACTATAGGAATAGGAATTTGTTCAGGAATCTTATGTAATATGATGGTTTGTTCAACTTTGCCTTTAACAAGCTCAACAAAAAATTCAGCAACAATAGTTTTATTATTAATTTTCCCAATTGCATTTTTTGCAATTGGAGGATTCCAACATGGTCCTGCAAATTCATTTTTCTTATGAATGTTATTATTTGAAGTAATTTTTAGTCCAGAATTAACTTTAAAAAGTGGATTAACACCACAGTTTTCTCAAGTTTTATTGTTTATTGCTTTAAGTACTATTCCAACATTAATTGGTAATTGAATATCAGGAGCATTATTATTGCCAGGTATTTTATATTATATTAATAAAGAATATGTTTCAATTTTATTTAAAAAAATTAAATTAGAATATTTAGAAGGTAAAACTGTTAGTTTTAAAGATAAAGCAGATAAGCAAATAAAAAGAATTGATAAAAAAATTAAACTACAAGAAGCTGAAAATGATTCAAAAGATAATAAATAAATTATTTTAGATTAAATAATATATTTTAAAAATGTCAGAAATGACATTTTTTTATATTATAATTTAATAGATAAAAGTACAGGAGTATATTATGAGATCAAAAATCAAGCAAAACAGTAAGGGCAAACGTAAGTAGTTTAAACTATGTTTTTTTTGATTGATTTTTCAATTATACTTATTTTTTAAATTTTTAATACACAAATAAATAATAATCAACAATAAATAAAATATTATCAAATTATATTAATTAGAATGCGAGAACTCAAAATGAATAATAATGAAATAAAAATGAAAAAAAAGAGGAAATTTAAAGTTCCTACATCTTTTACAATACTTTTCTTTGTATTGGTAACAATAATGATAGTGTCATGAATTTTACACTATTCAGGTATTAAAGTTGAAAATGAAAAAATTAAAGCTATTGGTATTATCGATTTATTTGTGTCTATTTTTCAAGGATTTAATGATAAGGTTGAAATTATAGTTTTTGTTATGTCTATTGGTGCTTTTATTTTTATTGTAATGAAATCTAAATCTTTAGATGCTTTAACTCAAAAAATTGCATGAAAGTTTAAAGATAAAACAATATGAGCTATTCCTATTATTGTAGTATTTTTAAGTTTTTGTGGTTCAGCATATGGTATGGCTGAAGAAGCTTTAGGGTTTCATATGATAGTTATTCCACTTATGCTTGTTGCAGGATTTGATGTTTTTACAGCAACAATTACTGTACTTCTTGGTGGAGGAATTGGGCCAATGTTAGCAACATTTGATCCTTTTCTAATTTTTACAGCTTCAGCTGCTGCTAATTCAAGTCAGGCTGGTATTTCTGAACCAACTGATGGATTAGCTTTTAGAATAATTGCTTGATTTTTAGTCACTGGGTTTACATCAGCATATATTATGTTTTATGCAAGAAGAGTTAAAAGAAATCCCAGTTTGTCTTATACTTTTTCAACATTAGAAGAAGATAAAAAATTTTTCTTAAAAGAACAAATAAATGAAGTACCTTTAACAAAAAAAAGAATTTCGATATGTGTAATATTTTTATTAATGTTTCTCTTAATGATTGCTTATTTATTTCCTTGAGATACATTAATAGGAAAAAATATATTCGAAAATGCGGGTATTTGAGTACAAGAAAATATGCCATTCTTTACATCATTAGTTCCTGGATTTGGACATGGTGATATGTATGTTGTTGCTGGATTTTTCTTAATTGGGTCGTTAATTGTTTCAATTTTAAATTGAGAAGGAGAAGAGACATTTGTTGAGGATTTACTTACTGGATCAAAAGATATGATAGGAGTTGCTTTTATTATTTCAATAGCTGGAGCAATTACTTATTTATTGAGTGAAACAGGAATTAAATCATTGATGCTTAGTTCCATAAATGGTTCAAATAGTAATGCAATGAATCCATTTGCATTTATAGTAATAACTTTCTTATTATTTATTCCATTGTCATTTGCATTACCTTCAACTTCAGGGTTCTCAACAGCCATCTTTCCAGTATGAGGACCTCTTGCAAATTCAGTTACAATTGGTTCTACTTCTATTACTATGGTTTCAGGAAGTATTACAGCATTTGCATTTGCAAATGGTATGGCAAATATGGTATCACCAGCATCAGGAATTGTTGTTGGAGCAGCACAAATTGGTAGAACAAGTTATGGTACAATAATGAAAGGTACGTGAAAGTTCCATTTATCATTATTAGGTATTAATATTGCATTACTATTAATAGGAACTGGACTGAATTATACAGGTTCTCACATTTTTTAAGAAGAACTAAAAAAACCTAAAAAGGTTTTTTATTTTTTGAGGTATTTATATGAAAAAAAAGAAATTTATAAGTGATAAAGCATTTTCAAAAAAGAAATTTATAGACTCTTTCAAAATGATTGGTGAGTGTATAAAAAGAAATCCTGCTACTTTTACAGGATATATAGTTTTTACAATTATTGATGCAATTTTTTATTCATCAATGACAATTGTTGTTAGTCAAATGACAAAAAATATTATTAACAATGGTGAACAAGCAAATCAATTTTTATGATTTTCAATGAGTTGAGTTAGCTGAGCATATGTTGGTTTAGGACTATTAATATTAATTGTAATTTTTGATTATCTGACAAATATTTATTCTGCATATTTTTCTAAAAAAGTTGAAATTTATTTAAGAGTAAAAGCTTTAAAAAAACTTGTTGAAGTTGATATTAGTTACTATTCAAAAAACCAATTAGGTTTAATTATGTCAAGAGTAATTAATGACAGTCAAGGGGCAGGAGATTCATTCAATGATTTCTTGTTAAATTTATTATTTACAACTGTTAGTTTTATAGCAATGATGGTATTTATGTTTATCTTAGACGTTAATCTTGCTTTGATTGTCTTAATGATTTTTATTGTTTTAGTAATAATAATTTGAGTTTTATTTATTTATTATCGAAGAGCAATTATCGAATCAGTTGATGTTAAACAATCAATTGATGCAGATATTACTGACAGATTAATTAACATTAGAGCAATTAAAGCAAATGCAGCAGAAAATAGAGAAACTAAAAGAAACATGAGATTGCATGATAAATATGATAGAAAATTAAGTAAAGTAATTTGACTTCAATCTTTATTATCATTTTTCTCTTATACTTTTGCTTGGTCTCTACCAATTATTACAATAATTGCTGCAATTGGACTTTATAAAAACTCTATGGATCCAAGCGAGTTATCACATTTGCTTGTAGCTTTTACATCAGCTACTAATAATATTTTGTATTCTTTATTAACATTACCAATGTGAATGAGAGGACTTACAAAACTGTCTAATTGTATTATGAGATTAAATTACATTTATGATACAAATTCATTGTTAAATTTTGTAGATCAACCTGAAAAAGTAGGAGATATTGAAAAAATAACTTTTGATAGAGTTACATTTAATTATCCAGAATCACCAACAAAAAAAATATTGCCTGAAATAAATTTAACTTTTGAAAAAAACAAAAGTTATGCTTTTGTAGGCGAAACAGGTGTTGGTAAGTCAACTATTGCTAAATTATTATTAAGATTTTATGATGTTACTACAGGTCAAATATTAATTAATGGTAAAAATATTAAGCTATTAAACCCAAATGATTATCTAGATAAAGTAGGTTATGTTGAGCAAGAACCTCAAATTCTTTATGGAACTGTGATGGAAAACCTGAAGTATCCTTTCTTTGACAAGACTGATGAACAAGCAATTGAGGCTGCAAAAAAAGCAAAAATCCACAATTACATAAAAAAACTACCAATGGGTTATGATACAATTTTAGGAGAACGAGGTTTTATGTTAAGCGGAGGGCAAAAACAGCGTTTAGTAATTGCAAGAATCTTTTTAAAAGATCCTCAATTGCTAATTCTCGATGAAGCAACAAGTGCACTTGATAACGTGATTGAAAAGGAAATTCAATCAGAATTAGATAAATTAATGATTGGTAGAACAACTGTTGTTATTGCACATAGGTTAAGTACAATAAAAAATGTAAATGAAATTATTGTACTTGATAAAAATGGTGTTTCTCAGAGAGGAACATTTAACGAACTTAAAGAAAAAGAAGGTCGTTTTAAAAAATTATATACATTAGGTCTTATGAAATAGGTGAGTAAAATGAGCAAAATTGACTGAGAAAATATATCGATGGAAATGATTTCTTGTATTGGAACTTCAAAATCTAATGCAATAATGGCAATTCGTTCAGCAAAAATTAAGGAATTTGAAAAAGCAAATAAATTAATGCAAGAAGCTGAAATTGAAATGACCAAAGCACATAGTCTTCATTTTGATATTGTTTCAAGAGAAGCAAATGGAGAAAAATTGGATTTAAAATTAATTTTTATTCATGCTGAAGATCAAATGCTAACTACTCAAGCTATTATTGATCTTGGAAAAGAAATGATTGAAATGTATAAAATTATAAATAAATAAAAATTTTGGGAGGGCATAATATGCCAAAAGCATTTACAATAGATTTAGGAGCAACAACTGCAAAATGTGCTTTTTTTGAAAATATGAAAATTAAGCAAACTTTTATTTTTAAAACAATAAATAAAGATAAAATACTTGAAAATATTGCAGTAGAGGCGTTTAAAATAGCAAAAGAAAATAACATAAATATGAATGAACTAGATTTCATTGGAATCGCAGTTTGTGGAATAGTTGATAACAAAACTGGAACAGTGATTTATTCAACAAATCTAGGCTGAAAGAATTACCCAGCAAAAAAAGAATTAATGAAGTTATTTAATAACAAAAATGTCTATGTATTAAATGATGCAAAATCTGCTGCTTATGGAGAATGAGCAATTTCTTTAAAAGGGAAGCCAGATTCTATGGCACTATTTACATTAGGAACTGGTGTTGGTGGAGGAGCTATTTTTGATAGAAAATTAGTTTTTGGAGATAACACTGGATTACCAAGTGAACCTGGGCATGGTGGTGGATTTCAATCAGAGTGTCAATGTAGTTGTGGTTTAATTGGTTGTATAGAACCAGTATCATCAGCAACAGGGATTGAAAGAAAATTAAGAGAGATTGGTTCAAAATCTACAGGCCCATTGGGTAAAATATACAGTCAATTAAATGGTGATATTCATATTATTGATATAGCTGATTTAGTTAAAAATGGAGATAAAGAAGTTATTAAAATATTTGAAAATAGCTTAGAGCCATTAGCAAAATGTATTTCAGTATTAATTCATTTTTTTGATTTATCAATGATTGTTATTGGTGGAGGTCCATCAAATTTGGGTGAACCTTTAATTCAAATTATTAAAGAAAAATTAAAAAATTACGTTTTACCAGACTTTTATTCAAGAATAACTATCAGAACAGCTCAATTAGGAAATATGGTTGGAGCTTGGGGAGTTTATAAATATGGTATAGATAATTTAATAACAAAAAAATAAATTCTTGAATTTATTTTTTTGTTATTAAATGCTTTAAATATTATAAAATATATATAGAAAGAGTTGATTGCATGAAAAAAATATTATCTTTGATGGGTACAATTGGATTAAGTTCTTCATCAATTTTATTAACAACCCAAGTTGTTTCGTGTAACGCAACTTGATCTTTGGAATATAAATCAATTTTAAAAAAGGATGCCCAATCTATTGCTGAAAATGAGTATTTTGATATTACTAGTAAAATTGACCTATCAAATAAAATAAAAAGAAATTTATTTTCATTAGATATTAATAGTCAAATTAAGAGAAATAATGCCTTATTGAGAGAAATAACTGATGAGTCATTAGAATTATTTGCAATAGCTAGAGCTTATTTTGATTCAATGGTAGTAATTGATGATGAGGGCAATAACAATAATGACTATTATTACTATGTTCTTCAAGATAAGGAAATTTATGGTAACGCTTCAAAAATAATGAATTATGAATCTGAGAAAAGTTTTTTAGACTTTTTTGGAGATGAAATAATAAAACCAGAATTTCAGTCAAATGCTGCTAGATTTGCAGTATTGAAAAATAACTTAAAATTTACTCAAGCTTACTATGAGGTAATAACTTCAGATTATTCTAAACAAACTTCTCAAAATAAAGCATATATTGAAAGTATTCATGAAATGAATAAATATATTGAAGATGGCTTCTTTGTACCATTATTAAAATTTATTGTAATGGAAAAAGTAATAAGTGCTGGAAACTCTTTAACAAAACTTAAATTTGATAAAAATATTATTGAATATTTAAATGTTGGTCAAAAAGGAGAAAACACACTAGATAAATATATAGGTTATTGATATGATTCTAAAAATAAAAATACAAGTGGTATTTTAACTTATAATTGAAATTGTGAACATACATATGAAAGCAATTTAGATTTAGATTACATGAAACTTTCAAACGAACAAAAAAAAGAATATCTAAACAGTTGAAGATCATGTGAAGATTATAAAGGAAAACCAGCAAATCAATTAAGTGAAGAAGAGGCTTTAAAAATAGATGATAATTTAATTAAAGTTATGTCATTAGGAATTAATAAAAATGATTCAAAAATTAATAATGCAATTGTTGAAAAGGATTTTGGACTTGAAGAAAAAGTTCAAATTGCTCCTAGAGTTCATTTTAATGCTTTAGAGGGAATCTTAAATAATGAAGAGGTTCAAAAATTCTTTAAATACGGTTTTCAAGAAGTTGATAAAGGGGGTATTTAATAATTATGCAAAAGTATGAAAAATATCCTGAAATTTTTGAAGCAACAAAAATAATTAAAGAAAATAAAGTAAAACTAAAAAATAATAAAAAAGAATTATTTGAATTGTCAAATCAGCTTCATCAAAAAAAGCAAAAATTAAAATTAGTATCTTCAACATTTAATAAAATTAAAAAAGAAAAACAAAAAGATATAAAAGCGAATTTTGATTTATCACTTTCAATTGCGAAATATCAAAAAACTGATATTAATAAACTTTATGATGATTATGAAAAAGAGATTGAAAATTTAGATACAGAATATGAAACAAAAAAAATTAACAGAATTGAAAAAAATAAGTTAGATATAGAAGAAACTAAAAGTAAAATCTCTTCTATAAAAAGTCAAAAGATTTCTATGAAATCAAAAAATAAAGAACTTAAAACAAAAATTAAAAGGGATTGAATAGATAAAAAAGCTTTAATTAAAGAAGAACATTTAAAATTAATTGAGCAATTAAAAACAATTAAGTCAGAAGTTTCAGCTAATATATATGAATATAGAAAAAAATACAAAGCAGAATCTAATGATTTAATGGAGAAATGAAAAAAGGATAATAATAGTCTTGCAAATATTGATTACATTTTAAAACGCCAAAGAAAAGTTAGAAGAATTAAACGATTTCAAAATGAATTAGATCAAACTATTTATGATTTATCTTTAAAAATAAATGAAATCAGAATTTCATATGAGAATCAAATTAGAGAAGAAAAATTAAAAATTAAAAATCAAAAACTTTTAATTAGATATAATGCAGGAAAAGCAGATCGATTGACTATTAAAATGACAGTAGATAAAGTAACAAATGCATCTGGTAAGCTTTCAAACTGAAAATTTATGGTGGCTTTAAAGAATGGATTTTTCTCACTTATGCCATTGGTAATTGTTGGTGCTGTTTTTATTCTAATTAATAATATTGTTTTAGGAGCAGCAAATGGAGGGTTCTTTAACTTCTTTTACCTAACTGCTGATGAACTTGCAATTTTAGATAAATTTAAAACAGTTGGTTCTTATATTTGAAATGGAACTTATGCATTTTTTGGTTTTCTATTAGCAGGAGCAATTGCATATCATTTAGCACCTTATTATAAGGTTAATCAATGGTCAGCTGCTATTGTTGCTTTTGTAGCATTTCTAATTATGAGTCCATCATTTTGAACAAGCATAGGAGTTTTTGGAACTTCTGGAATGTTTACAGCCATGATTATAAGTATTTTATCTACTGTTCTATTTGGTAGGCTTTCACAAAATGAAAAACTTAAGATTAGAATGCCTGAATCAGTACCTGATGGGGTTTCTAAATCATTTAATATTTTAATTCCATATGCTATTTCAGCAATCTTTTTTGGAATGATAGCATTTGCAATTACATGAATTGGTCAAATCGTGGGAGAAATTTCTATTGGAGCTGAAACAGTTACATTTATTGATTTAAATGGTTTGATAACTGTAGCAATTCAAAAACCAATGGTTAATGCAGTTTCAGGATTTGGTGGAATGATTGCTATAGTACTTTTATGACAAGTACTATGATTTATGGGAATTCACGCAAGTGGAGTGCTTTCACCAATATTAGAACCAATTCAATTAGATGGTCTTACTCAAAATCAGCAAGCACTAGCAGAAGGGTTAGACCCTGAATATGTTTTTACAAATCCATTCATGAATAACTTTATATTTATGGGAGGTACTGGTGGTACGATTGGACTAATTCTTGTTATATTGATGTTTTCAAAACGTGGAGATTACAGATCAATGGCTAAAGTTACATTAATACCTGCAATATTCTGTATTAATGAGCCATTACTATTTGGATTACCTTTAGTATTAAATCCAATATTATTTGTACCATTTGTTATTGGACCATTACTAGCAGGAGCTTTTGCTTATTTTGCCACAACAGCGGGAATTATACCATATTCAAGTGTTATGGTTCCATGAACAACACCACCAATACTTGGTGGAATCTTGACAACGAAAAGTTTTATGGGTGGTATTGTAGCTGCAATAAATTTAGTTATATTGATGGGAAGTTATACACCATTCATTTTATTGGCAAACAAAATTGAACAACGTGAATTATTAAGTAAATTCACAAAAAAACCAAAATTAGAAGATATAAATATATTAGAAAAACAAAATAAACTAAATCATTTAAATTCATAAATTTAAATTATCTTGGGAGGAAATTAAAAATGAATAAAAAAATACTATTAGCATGTAATGCAGGAATGAGTACTTCAATTTTAGTGAAAAATATGCAAAATTATGCATTTGAAGAGGATATAAATGTTGAAATTAAAGCTGTTTCAATAAATGAAGCAAAACTTAATGGAAAAAATTGAGATATAGTTTTATTAGGACCACAAGTAGGTTATGAATTAGAAGAAATGAAATCATATCTTAATATGCCTGTTTTTGTAATTGAAAAAGAAGATTATGGTAAAGCAAATGGAGAAAAAGTTTTAAAATTTGCTTTAAAAAACTGTAAATAAAAATCACTTTTAAAAAGTGATTTTTTTATTGATAAAATTATATTAGTGAGGTAATTTATGAAAAGAAAATTAGGAATATCAATTTATCCAGAGCAATCAACATTTGAAAAGGATAAAAAATATTTAGATTTAGCTAAAAAATTAGGATATGAAGTTGTTTTTACAAGTATTTTACATTTTGTGGGATCAAAAAATGATAAACAAAAAGCAGAGATGGTTTTAAAATCAATTCAATATGCAAAAAAAATTGGATTTTATACTATATTAGACGTTGAATATAAATCAATGGAACTAATAAAAATTAATGTTAATGATATATCAAAATGCAAAGAATATGGAATTGATTGTTTGAGATTGGATTCACCAAGTTTGCCTTTTGAAATAGCAAATGTTACTCATAACAAGTTTGGTATTGATATACAACTAAATATGTCAAATAATGACAGTTTGATTGATAATGTAATGGACTTTAAACCAATAAAAGAAAGGCTAAGTGGATGTCATAATTTTTATCCATTAGAGTATACTGCTTTACCTTTTGAATATTTTAGTGAAGCAAATAAAAAATATTTAAAACATAATTTATCTACTGCAGCTTTTGTAGGAAGTCATAATGGAGAAATGACATCAGCTGTAGGTTGAAAAGAATTACCTACTTTAGAAGAACAAAGACATTTAGCTATTTCTGAACAAGCAAAGATTCTATTTTATACAAATGAAATTAATACAGTAATTATTGGTAATGCATATGCAACTAATGCTGAATTGGAAGAACTTGCAAAAATAGACAAATATGAAATAACTTTAAATTTAAAACCTCTTTATAAAATTAGCAAAACTGAAGAGCAAATTTTAAAATTTGATCATTTTAGAAGAGGAGATATAACAGAGTATTTTATAAGATCTACTTTTTCAAGAGTAGAATTTAAAAAAGATTCTATTGCTCTACAAAATACTAAAAAAATTTATAATAAAGGTGATGTTGTTATAATAAACAACAATGATATTAAATATAAGGGTGAATGTCATATAATTTTAAAAGATAATTTCGAAGACAAACAAGAAAAGTATAATTGAATTGGTACAATCAAAAAAAGTGAAAATAGGCTACTTGATTTTATTGGTCCGTGAAGTCACTTTAGATTTAGAATAGAGGATTAGCAAAATGTTATTAGGTTCATTAAGTAGTGGAACGTTTTGAGCATTATTTAGTTTTGGGATACTAGGATTATTGCTTGGGATTTTTTCAACCATATTTTTTATTAGATTTAAACAAAATAAAAAGGATGAAAAAGATTCTTTTAAAGTTGTCACAACAAAATTTAAAATATTTCGATTTTGACAATATTATGGAATTTTTACTTTAGCAGTTGTGGGTTATTTAATGGCTCTAATTTTCTTAGCAATTTGTCTAGGAGAAATTATTTAGTGCAAATTTTTTCTAAAAAATCACTTTTTTATGGAAAAATTGTTGCATTTTTTTTTTTTTTTTTATACCATTTACTTGTATAGTAAAGGAAATTAAAAATGAACAATAAAAATGTGCATTTAACTAATGAAAAAAAGTTAAAGACAAAAAAAGTTAAAGATTCAAATAACTCAAGTAGTGGTTGAAGTAAATTTTTAACCATGCTTCAAGAATTGGGAAAAGTATTACAATTCCCAATTGCAGTTTTACCTTTTGCAGCTATTTTAAATCGTTTTGGTGCTTTAGGTATTACTTATAGTAGTGAAGTAGTCGGTGATAAGTTAATAATAACTAATCAAATAGGTTACTGAATTTCATTGATAATTCAAAAACCAGGTTCAATTCCATTTGATAATCTTGCATTATTGTTTGCAATTGGATGTGCCTTTGGTTTAGCCAAGGATCATCGGGGTGAAGTTGCATTAGTTGCTGTAATATTTTATTTATCTATTGCAGCTTTAACTGGAGAAAAAACTCTTCCTGAAATGCTTTATGGAAAACTAATGACATTTACAACTCAAGATGGAAAAGATTCTTTTTCTAAGCTACTTTATGTCCAAAAAATGGATGGGGACAATATAGTAGGTGGAGTTTATGTTTTAAGTACTGGAGTACTTGGAGGTATTGTATCTGGATGTTTATCAGCTTTCTTATATAATAGATTTAAAGATATTAAACTTCCAACAGCTTTATCATTCTTTGGAGGTCGCAGATTTGTGCCAATGATAGCACTTGTAGTTACAATTCCAACAGCGTTGGCCTTTGCAATTATTTGACCTTGAATACAGTTAGGACTAATTAGTTTTGGAACAGCTGTAGCTAATCCAGAAAATCCTGCTGTTGCGATACCAGGAACTACAGCTTATTCAATTTTAAATAGATTATTATTACCATTTGGTTTACATCAAATTATGAATACATTCTTCTGATTCCAAATGCCTGTTAGTGGAAATATAGTACAACCAGGATTTGGATCAAATCCTTCGATTGGAACTGAATGAGTAACTGAAATGGGAGATATTAATGCCTTTGCAAAAGGAATTAGTAACTCAGGATTATTCCAAGCAGGATTCTTTCCAATAATGATGGGAGGTCTTCCAATGGCAGCTGTTGCTATGATAATGACAGCAGATAAAAATAATAGAAAAGAAATTGCTGGATTCCTTGGAGGAGTTGCAGGGGTTTCATTCTTATCAGGAATTACAGAACCATTAGAATTCTCATTTGTATTTATTGCACCAGTATTACTTGGAGTTCATGCAGGACTTACAGGAATATTTATGGCAATAACTACTGCTATGAAAATTCAAATTGGATTTGGATTTAGTGCCGGATTTATTGATTATGCAGCATCATTACCACAATCATGAGCATTATCAAATTATCAGGGAAATATAATATCTAATCCATTATGAATCTTAGTTTTAACAGCAGCAGCAGGAGCAACTTATTACTTTGTATTCTACTTTGTAATTAAATGAATGAATCTTTCTACACCAGGAAGAAATGTTGAAGCAATATCACCTAATAGTGTAAATACTTCAAGTAAAGCATCAACAACAAAGGAAACATCACAAAAAGGTGATAAGTATGAAAATATGGCTTCAATAATTGTTGAAGCAATTGGAAAAGATAATTTTGTAAGTATTGATAATTGTGCTACAAGATTAAGATTAATTTTAAAAGATAACAGTAAAATTGATGATGCATTAATAAAATCTGCAGGAACATATGGAATTAAACGATTAGGAACAGAAAGTTTACAAATTGTTATTGGTCCAGATGTAGAACATGCAGCAAATGCATTGAAAAAAATTGTTGTTATACAAGAAAACAAAGAAGTAAAAGAAGTTAAAAAATAGTAAAAAAAGAAATGGTTACATTTCTTTTTTTGGAGGTAAATATGGCTTTTAATTTTGAGCAAGATACAGATTGAATATTTACATTTTGCAAAAATTGCTGAGACTTTAAAAAATTTATTTTTAATAAACCTATTAATTTCGAAACAAAAGCTTCTTATAATGGAATTTGTGTAAGTTGTAAAAAAGAGCAAAGAATAAATTTAAAGGAGGCAAGAGATTATTATGATCATTTAAATGATCATAATAATTAAAAATAAATATGGATAAATTTCCTTGATGAGCTATTTTAATTATTGTTTTATTTCTTGTACTGCTTTATTTTATTATTCCTTGAAATAAAATAACTAAAAAAGCAAAAGACAAATCTGATCTTGTAAATAACCCCAAAGAATTTATTGATTCAGAGGTTGACATTAAAATAACAGAGGCCAAAGAAAATAGAAATAATAGACCTATGCTTGGAATTTATAATTGATTTGGAAAAAAAGAAGCATTAAGGTTAAGAACTATTGTTTATGTTCAACCAGAAGAAGATAGTTGTGAATTATGTATTCCATTTGAAAATACTATTTTATCTTTAGAACAGTATGATAATAAATATCTTACAATGAGTGAAGCAATTTCGAAAGGTTATCATCATATTGGTTGCAAACATATTGATATTGATTATTTTCCTGGTTCAACAAGAATTCCAAATAAAAAGTTTACAAAAGAGGAACAAAAATTAAAACATAATAAAGTTTTAAAATTGTATAAGCTAGAAAATAGTATTAGAAATTTAAAATATGAGTATGATAATGTAAAATCATCAATTAGTTTAAAAAATAAAATTGAACTTATTTCTAATGAAATTGAAAATTATTGTAAAGAGAATAATCTTATCAGAAATATTGAAAGGGAAAATCCAAATATAGCTGATATAGATAAATTTAGATAAAAAATCAACTAATGTAGATTAGTTGATTTTTATTTAATTAATATATTATCTATATCCTCTTGCTTAATTAAGTTAATATCTTTTGAATCAATTACTATTTCACCATTTTTAAAACAAATTATTCTATTACAAATTTGTTTTATTTTCTCTAAATCATGATCAATAATAAAGATATTTTTATAGTTGTCTTTTATTTTTTTTATATCATTTAGTAATTTATTTTTTCAAGCGCTATCAAGAAAATTAAAAGCTTCATCCAAAATTAGAATATCAGTTTTAAATAATTGAATAATCATAAATTTAAAACGTTGTTGCTGTCCTGGAGATAATTTAGCAAAATAAGTCTCTTTAAAATCTAGTAAATCATAGTTTTTAAAAAAATCGTTTATATCAATTTTTTTCTTATTTAGATTATTAAACAAAATAACCAAGTCTACTAATTTAATAAGTCCAAAATTGCTTACTTGTTGTAAAATACTATAACTATAGATTTTATCAACTTTAACATTTTTATCAACTTTAAAAGAGTTGGACAATAGTTTCAAAAATGTAGTTTTTCCTGAGCCATTTGCACCCATTACACCAATAATTTCATTTTCTTTTATTTCTAAATCTTTAATATTAATTTGAAAAAAGTCTGATATTTTTTTATTTATATTAATTTTCATAGAAACCTCCTATTTTTTTAAGGCAAATATCAGTGCCCCAGATACTAATAAAGCATAATTAATTAATATTGCTAACCATATATATTCATTTGACCCGTCAATCATTGATATATTAATAAGTGGAATTACACTAAAACTTATTTTCAGTATTTTACTATTTGTATATATAGAAAATAATAAAAAATAACTTTCAAATCATAATGAGTATAATAGTAGTAATACTAAAAAACTTATTAAGAATTCCTTTTTGTAAGGTGAAAACTTAAAAATTAATATGGATATAATAAAAATACTTATAATCAAAGAAAATTGTTTAAAAAAATTATTAATAAAAAACTCAAATATTCCATAATTGGCTAAATAATTTCTATAAAAAATTAAAGACCAAATAAAATAAATTGTTAAGTTTGTTATTGAAATAATAAAACTATTTAATAAATAGGCGAGAATTATATTTTTAGACTTAATTCCTGAACTTATTAAATGATTTCAAATTCCATTTTGATAATCTTTATAAAGATATAAAGTAAAGAAAATAAAAAACATTACTAAAGATATATTTATACTTTTATTTCTTATATCCATAAGCTCTATTTTTGGTTCCTCAGATATATCTGAAATAATTAGACTCCCTATATCAATTAGTAAAAAATAAAAATAGAATATAAACATAATTGCCAATATTAAATACCATTTACTTTTCATTCTTTTAAAATTAAATTTAATTATATCCAACATAAAATCACATCCTAATAAGATTATATTCTTGTAAATATAAAAAATAGTAAATATAAAATATATTATAAAATTACAAGTTTATAGATAATATTAAAGTATAGTTAAATTTTTATAATAATTTTAGAATTAACACTTATAATTATTTAATTTTATAAAAAGGAAAAATTGATATGGAAGAATTAAAGTTTTTATCAATATTAAAATCAATTGCAAATAAAAATCCTGAAGATATTAATTCTTACATTGCAAATTTTATATTAAATAATATTAAAGAAATTAATGATTATAGTCTTGAAAAATTTGCAATTTTAACAAATACTTCAAAACCTTCAATTATTAGATTTTGTAATAAGCTAGGGGTATCTGGTTTTAGCGAATTAAAATTTCAAATTAAAAACTTAATAAAAAATAATTTAGCTTTAAATGAGCAATTTAATTTTAAAAAGCAGTTAGTAGATAATAATGATAAATATCAAAACTATTTACAAATTAAAAATAATTCCTCAAATATTGTTTTAGAAAGATATATTGCAAATCAAAAAGATATAAAGATTTTATTAGATAGAATATCTAAAGCTAATTCAATTTATGTTTTTGGTATGAATCTAGCTTATAATATTTCGCGAAATTTTGTTCAAAGAATTAGGTGATTAAATAAAACAATAATTCAGGAAAGAGATTTAAATTCAATAGAATCATATGTTCAGCAAATTAATGAAAATGATGTAGTATTTATATTAAGTCTATCTGGCAATAGCAAATATTTAATTGATTTTGCATCAAAGTTAAAAAATAAGACATATATTTTTGGGCTTCTGGGTGATGATGGTGAAATTAAAAAATATTGTGATAGTGTAATTGAAATACCACAATTTGAAGATAAAATCTGAGATTCATTTTCAATAAGGGGACAATGTTTAATTCAAATTTTGGACTATATTTATATGGATTTAACAAATTATTTACTTAAAAAGGTACAAACTGATTAACTAAGGTACACAATGAGCTAAAGTTATTAATTATTTTTTTTGTTTAAGTAATATTAAAACGAAAGGAATAATAAATATGAAAGGATTAACTTTTAAAAAAGAAAAAAATATTGATAAAATCGATATAAAAAAATCTAAAAAAAATTTGCTAAATAAATTTCAAAAATTGGGAAGAACATTTATGTTACCAATAGCAATGCTAGCTTTCTGTGGTATTTTATTAGGAATTGGTGCTTCACTTACTTCTAATGCAACAATTATACAAATACCTTGATTAAAAACTAGAGGATTATATGATTTCTTTGTATTGCTTAAAACTATTGGAGCAATTGGTTTTACATTTTTACCATTTATGTTTGCTATGGCAATTCCAATTGGTTTAGCTTCTGATAATCAAGGTTCTGCTGCTTTCAGTGGTTTTATTGGTTATGTGACTATGCTTTTTGTAATTAACTTTACATTAAATGTTTTACCAGAAAATTTAACATCTGAGGGAACATTCATTGGTAAATCAACACAATCCATATTGGGAATCAAAACAATGGATATTGGAGTTTTGGGAGCTATCTTTGTTGGTCTCTTAGTATATTGACTGCACGAAAAATTTCAATATATTAGTTTACCTAATGCAATATCTTTTTGAGGTGGTACAAGATTTGTTCCAATAATTTCTTTATTAATATTTTCAGCAATAGCAATACCAACAACTTTTATTTGACCTTGTTTTAATCAATTGATATTTTGAATTGGCTTAGGTGTACAAAAAGTAGACTGGTTTGGTCCATTTCTATATAGATTTACAGAAAGTTTAGTAAGACCTACGGGAATGCACCATGTTATTAATACAATAGTTAGATTTTCAGCAGTTGGTGGAACAATTATTCTTCCAAGTGGTGAAAAGATCACAGGGGCATTAAATATTTTTTATAAAGAATTAGAATTGGGATTACCAATCTCAGCATCTGCAACTAGATTTTTATCTCAAGGTTATATGCCAACAGTAATGTTTGGTTTGCCAATGGCAGCAATTGCCATTTATATTCTTGCAGAAAAAGAACAAAAGAAAATGGTCAAGTCAGTTATTATTCCAGGAATAGTTGCTAGTGTTGTAGGGGGAATTACAGAACCATTAGAATTTTTATTTCTTTTTGTAGCACCATTATTATACTTAGTCCATTGTTTCTATATTGGATTAGCCTATATGTTTGTGGGGTTATTACAAGTAAAAATTGGAAATACTGATGGTAATATTATTGATTTTATAGTATTTGGTTTAATGCAAGGATTAGTTACAAAATGATACTATATATTATTAGTTGGTCCAATTTGAGGTGTGTTATACTTTTCAACATTTTATTTCTATATAAAATATAGAGATGTAAAGACTATTGGAAGAACAGAATTAAGTGAAGAAGAAAAAATTACTTTAATAAGCAATGATAAAAAAGAACAGATCAGTACCTCAGATGAAATTGCAATTAAATATATTGAGTTATTAGGTGGTAAGGAAAATATAAAAACTTTAAATAACTGTTATACACGTTTAAGAATTACTTTAAACAAACCTAAAAATATTTCTCAAGAAGAAGTAAAAGAATTAGGAGCAATAGCTATTAAGTATATTGATGACTATAATATTCAAATAATAATTGGTCCGAAAGTGGAAAAACTAAAAAATGAAATAGCAAAAACAATAAGGAACTAGGTGATAAAATGAACAAGAGCTTTAACAAAAAAATAGATAGATCAAAAAGTAATGAAAGAAAATGGTCAATTGAATATTTAGAAGAAAATTATAAAATTGATTTTTCAAAAAAATTTTACAATCTTTCAATTGCCGATTTGGACTTTCAAACTCCAAAACCTATTGTAAAATCTATAATTTCAAGAGCAAAGAAAAAAACCTATAGTTATACTTATACAGAAAAAAAATCACTTCAAGCAATTCAGATTTGATATAAAAAAATGCATGAAATTAATTTAAAAACTGATTTAATAAAGTTAGTTCACGGAACTGTAAATGCAATGTTTGAAGTTGTTAAATGTTTTACAAAAGAAAAGGAATCAGTTCTAATTCAATCTCCTATATATCAACCATTTGAAAGATCAATTATTAAAACAAAAAGAAATGTAATATATAATAATCTAATTTATAGAGATGATAATTATTACATTGACTTTGTTGATTTTGAAAATAAAATTGTAAAAAACAAAATAAAATTATTCTTATGATGTAATCCTCATAATCCTGGAGGTAGGGTTTGAGAACAAGAAGAAATACTTAAAATTATAGAAATTTGTAATAAAAATAAAGTACTAATATTTTCTGATGAAGTTCATGGTGATTTAGTTTTAAATCAAAAGCATAATTCTTTACTAAATTACTCAAATTTAATAAAAGATTTTATAGTCTGTAATTCACCAAATAAAACTTTTAATTTGGGAGGATTGAAGGGTTCATATATGATTTGTTCTAATAAAAATATATTTGAACAAATATCTAATCAATATGAAATTGATTCGCTTACATCGCCAAATATTTTTTTTCAACCAGCACTAATAAGTGCTTATACAAATAACTATTCTTATAATTGATTAAAAAAATTGAAAGAATATATTTATTCAAATTATACTTTTTTAAAACAGCAATTATCTAATTTTCAAAATTTAGAAATAATGCAAATGCAAGCTTCATATTTAGTTTGGATAAAATTTAAATCTAAGTTAAGTTTAAAGGACATAAAACAACAATTTATAGATAATAATTTAATATTGAGCTTTTCAGATGATTTTGCTGATTGTAAAGACAATTGAATAAGACTAAATATTGGTATAAATAAAAAAACTTTAAAGCAAGTTGTAAACAAATTAAAATTAGTAGTATTTAACATAAAAGGAGAAAAATAAATGAAAGTAATTAATACTGTAAAAGCACCAAAGGCAATTGGGCCGTATTCACAAGCAATTTTAACTAATGACAATTTTCTATATGTTTCTGGGCAATTAGGATTAAACCCTCAAACAATGATTTTAGAAGACAATATTGAACTGCAGACAAGAAGAGTTTTTGAAAATATTGATGAAATATTAAAAGAGGCAAATTTTGATAGAAATGACATAATTAAAACTATGGTTTTAATAGATAATATGGCTGATTTTGATGTAATTAATCAGATATATGGAGAGTATTTTGGCAATCATAAACCAGCAAGAAGTGCATTTGAGGTCTCAAAACTGCCAAAAAATGGTTTAATTGAGATTGAAGTTATTGCTAAAAAATAAACTTTTTATCAATATTTTTAAATATTTTTTTAAATAATATTTGAAATAACAAAAAACTATATTATAATAATTAAGGTTTAAAGAAAGAAGCGCACAGCTCACCGTAATTTGTAAAGAAACGGTATAAAACTTATTTATTATCTATATATAAAATAAATAAATTTTAAGTGTGCTCCTAATCTTTTAACGGCACACTTTTTATTTCGGAGGACAAATGGCAGACAATAAAAAAATAATAACAGATTTTGTAAATAGAGAAATTAGAGCAAAACAGATTTTAATTATTAATGATGATGGGACTAAAAATGGTCCATTAAACAAATTTGAAGCTTTAAAATTAGCAGAAGAAGCAGGTTTAGACCTACTTCAAGTTGGTATGCAAGATAGTAATACAGCTATTGCTAAAATACTTGATTATGGTAAGTTCAAATATGAACAAAAACGTAAGCAAAAAGAAAATAAGAAAAATCAAGTAAAAGTTGAAAATAAAGAAATTCGTTTAACAGTAGGAATTGGAGAGCATGATCTAGATACTAAGGCTAGAAAAGCAAGAGAATTCTTATTACAAGGCGATAGAGTTAAAGTCTCATTAAAATTTAAGGGTAGAGAAATAACTTTTCAAGAATTTGGTAAAGAAACATTAGATAAATTCTTTACAAAAATTGAAGATATTGCAAAAGTTGAAAAAGAAGCCAAACTAAATACAAGATTCTTAGATATGTATGTAGTGCCAAAAAAAGGTTAATTATAGGAGGAGAGAATTTATGCCAAAAATGAAAACAAAAAGCTCTTTAGCAAAAAGAGTTAAAAAAACTGGTGCAGGTAAATTAAAAAGAGGTAAAGCTTATAGATCTCATTTAGCACAAAATAAAACAACAAAGCAAAAAAGACATTTGAAAAAAGCAACTTTCGTCTCAGCTGGAGATATGAAACGTCTAAAAGGATTATTACAAAACTAGGAGGTAGAACAATATGGCAAGAGTAAAATTTGGTAAAGTAACTAGATCAAGAAGAAAACGTTGAATCAAAAGAGCAAAAGGTTACTATGGAACAAAAAAAGCAAACTATAAAAAGGCTCATGAACAAGTTGTACGTTCTATGGCCTATGCTTTTGTTGGGCGTAAACTTAAAAAACGTGATTTTAGAAAATTATGAATTATTCGTATAAATGCAGCAGTTAGACCATTAGGACTAAGTTATTCAAAATTTATGAATGGTTTAAAATTAGCTGGAATTGATATTAACAGAAAAATGTTATCAGAATTAGCAATTCACGAACCAAAACAATTTGAATCAATCGTAACTTCATCTAAAAAAGCTTTAGAAGCTAAAAAATAATCTAAATGAGCAAAATCAGCTCATTTTTTTAATTGTGTTAAAATTATATTGCTTAAAAGAAGAGGTATTATATGGCAAAAATATTAGAAAATAATAAAATTGAATTTTCAAAAGAAGATATGAAAGCAGCTTGAAATAATTCTCCTAAATTAATTAATAGAGACGAAGATGAATTTAGATTATGTTTTATATGTAAATTTTTTATGGACCATTCGAAATTTGAAAAGGGAGATTTTTCATGAGTTTGTGAGTTTATTGATCTTAAGAATTTAAGATTAACACCTGATAATTTAATTGCAATCCACCCACAATGTAGAGAATTTAGACATAAAGATGATTGTTCTAAAATAGTTAAAAAAATAAAAGCAACACAATGAAGTGCTGCTAATTAGTTAAAACTTTATTTAAAGTTTTTTTTATTTTCTTTTATAATTTAAACCAGTTAAATTTTTTACTTTAGTTAACTTTTTACTTGCTAGTTTGCGAGCTTTTTCTGCGCCTTGTTCCAACCAAGAATCCACTAAATCAGAGTTGAATAGTTCTTTAAATTTTAGTTGAATTTTTTCTAATAAATTAACAACAACATTTGAAACTTCATCTTTTAGAATTCCATAGTCTTTATTTTTAAAGAATTTTTCTGCTTCTTCAATTGAAATATTTTTTAAAGCTGAATAAATTGTTAATAGATTACTTACACCAGGTTTATTTTCAACATCATATTTAATTATATTTTCTGAATCAGTTACAGCTGATTTAATTTTCTTTTTAACTTCATTTATATCATCTAAAAGAGCAATAAAACCTTTAGGATTAGCTCCAGATTTTGACATTTTTTTTGTAGGATCTTGCAAGTCCATTATTTTTGATCCAACTTTTGGAGTGTAATCACCAGGAATGGTAAACATTTCTCCAAACTTATTATTCATTCTTTCTGCAATATTTCTTGTTAATTCAATATGTTGTTTTTGATCTTTTCCAACAGGTACAAATTCAGCGTCATAAAGCAAAATATCTGCTGCCATTAAAGCTGGATATGTTAGTAAACCAGTAGGTATGAATTCAGTTCCATTTTCAGATTTAACCTTAGTAGATTTATCTTTGAATTGAGTCATTCTTTGCAATTCACCAATTGTAGTGTTACATGTTAAAATTCATCCTAATTGTGTATGTTCTAAAACATCACTTTGTAAAAAAATTGTTGATTTTTTAGGATCCATTCCACAAGCGAAATATAAAGTAACCATTTCTTTAATATTTTTTCTCAAAATATCTTTATCAATTGGTGTAGTTATTCCGTGAAGATTTGCAACAAAGACATACATTTCAAATTCATCTTGTAAAGCTACAAAATTTTTCATAGCTCCAATATAGTTTCCTAATGTCATTTTTCCTGTAGTGGTTATTCCTGATAACATTCTTTTTTTATTCATAATTATTTGCTCCTTGATTTACATTTAATATTATACAATCTTTATATATTTTTCTCCTAAAAATAAGTAAAATTAATAATAGTTTAGAGGTGATATAATGCTTTCGTTTAGTATTATTAAAAATGACTATAAAGCAACAAAAGAAGTTGTTTCTCATTTAAAAGAAAAATTAGAATCTAGAGGATGAACTTACAATGAAAAGTTACCAAATTATATTTTTATATTTGGAGGAGATGGAACTTTTCTAAAAGCAGTATCAAGATATAAGGATCAAATTGATAAAGTAAAATTTGTTCCTTTCAAATCAGGGGGTATTGGTTTTTATACAAATAAAAATAGAATAGAAAACCTTGATGCTACAATTGAATTAATTGAAAAAAATAAGTTTAATATAAACAATTTTGAATTATTAGAAATTAAAACTAAATCTCAAAAGCTGATTGCTGCGAATGAAATAAAAATACTTAATGAAAAGACACCTTTATATGTTGAGATTTATATAAATGATGAATTCTTAGAGAAATTTCATGGTACAGGGCTTGTTGTATCAACTTCAAATGGAAGTAGTGGATATATGAAATCTGCTGGTGGAGCAGTAATTCTTTCACGAACAAGTCAGATTTATCAATTGCAAGAATTAGTTCCTGTAAGTACTAATAAATTCAGAACACTAAATGCTCCTTTAATTTTGAATAATAAATATGTATTAAAATTAAAGTTCGAAGCTAAATCAAATGAAATAATGATTATTGATACTGTCGAATACCCAGTTAATGATTTAGAAATTGAAATAAAACCTTCAAAAATAAATATTAAAGTTGTAACTGATATCAGCAACTCTAAAAATACAAGTAAAATTCAAATACTAAGAGATATCTTTATTAAAGATAAGGAAGTGATTGAATAATGAATAATATTTTATATATTGTTATTGCCATTTTATTTGTTATTTGTTTTATTTCTTTATTTCTTTATTTCTCAACAGTGAGTATGTTAAAGAAGAGAAAAGAAAAATTTGGAATAAATTCAATTGAAAAGGGTGCAACTATTTATGAAAAAATTCTAGATGAAATTGGCACAATTGAAAATATTGACGGTATTAAAGAGCAAAAAATAATGGTTTTATCAAAAGAGTTAGTAAATTTAAATAACTTGAAAAAATTAAAAATAAAAGCAGAATTTGAAGAAAAACAATTAACTTTAACTTCAAAGGAATTTTCGATTAAATTATTTTTGAAAAAATTATCAAATGAATTAAAAAATAAGATAAATTAATTATCTTATTTTTCTTTTATATTTATAAATTCCACCATCAAGGGTTTTGGCATTATACCCTTGCTCTTCTAAAAATCTAGCAACTTCACCACTTCTATTTCCTGCGTTACATACAGTTACAATTGGCTTATTTTCAGGATTTTTTTCTTTTAGAATGTTTTGATAATTTCTTAGAAACTTATCAATATGAACGTTTATTGCTCAATCAAAATGAGGCAGAGTCTTAAACTCAGTTTCTGTTCTAACATCTAAAGTGAAATATTTATCATGATTTAAAGAATAATCTTCTACTGAAATATACATATAAATTTCATCCTCTCTCAATAAGATTTTATTCTTTTATTTTAAAAAAACTTTACTTTAAGTATAAATAAATTATAATTAAAGAGAATTCAATTCTGGTTAACGTTTATTAAAAAAATTAAACAAAATAATAAGAAGAAAATAAAAAATAAGGAGAAAAAATATGGCAGATATTAAATTTATGGCCCTTGGTGGGCAAGACGAAAGAGGTAAAAATATTTTTGTTATTAGTGTTAATGATAACTTATATATTTTTGATGCAGGAATTAAATTTCCAGAAAGAAGTGTATTAGGAATTGATGTAATAATCCCAAATTTTGATTTTTTGAAGGCGAATGCCAAAAAAATCAAAGGAATTTTCCTTTCAAATCCAAGCTCAAATAATTCCGGAGCAATTAGTTATATTTTAAGAGAAATTGATGTACCTGTTTATTGTAATGAACTTACAACAACTATTTTAAAATATAGAAACTTAAAATATAGAATAAAAAATAGAGAAAATAACTTCAAAATAATTAATGATAAAGACGTCATTAATTTTGGAGATGTAAAAGTAGAGGCATTTAGAACAACAGCTGCATTTCCAGAATCTTATGGTTTTGCAATTCATACTCAAGATGGTGTTATTGTTTATGCTGGAGATTATATTATTGATGGAAATGAACAATCATATTTTTCAACAGATATGAATCATCTAAACCAAATTGCTCAAAAAGGAGTATTGGCTTTAATTAGTGATGCTGAATATGCTTCAAGAATAGGTTACACTGTTCCAAATCATAGGATTGAAAAATTTATTGCAGCACCAATAAAAGATAAAAAGAGACGTTTGATTTTAGGAATGTTTGAAGAGGATGTTTTTAAGTTATTTGAAATAATAAAACAAGCAAAAGCAAATGATAGAAAAATAGCAATTTATGGAAAAACTATTACTAAGGTTGTTGAATCTAAAGTAATACAAGAAAGTTTAAATATTACTGAAAAAGATATTATCTCTATTGAAGAATTTATGAAATCACAAGATGGAATTTTATTGTTAACTGGAGCAGGAGATCTGTTATATGCAAGACTTGCAAAAATTGCTGCGGGAAATGATGATAAAGTTGAATTTACTGAAAATGATACTATTATTTTAGCAACTCCTCCAGCAGCTGGAGTTGAAAAAAGACACGCTGAAATTCTTGATGAATTATCAAGAACAAATGCCAAGTTAATTTCTTTAACTGAAAAAAATATTTGATCTATGAGAGCTAGTTATGAAGATATAAAATTGATGACTAGAATTATGAAACCTAAATCATTCATACCAATTAAAGGATTGTATAAAGATTTTTTAAGTGCTGAAAGAGCTGCAATAGAAGCTGGCGTGGACAAGAAAAATATTCAACTAATTAATAATGGTCAAATTCTTAAAATTAATGATGGGGGAAAATTAGTTATTGGTGCTGACTCAATTAAAACAGCAGATGTTTATGTTGATGGAATTGGAGTTGGTGATATTGGAGCAGTTGTTTTAAATGAAAGAAAACAACTTGCAACAGATGGGGCAGTTATTATTGGAGCAAATATAAATAATAAAACTAAAGAGTTAATATCTCTAATTGATATTCAAATGAGAGGTGTTATTTACATCACTGATGAAAATCCAATTTTTAAATTAATGCAAAAACAAATAATTGATATTTTAGAGAAATATAAAAATGAAGCAAAATCAAAACCAGCTAGTTTCGATTTAAATGCAATTAAAAAAGAGATTGTTTCAAGAATAAGAAGTACTTTAAAACAAGAAACAGGAAAGCAACCTATTGTTTTAGTAATAATTAATGAATTAGATGGTTCATTTTTTGAACCAAAAATGGTGAAATCAAAAAACTCATAGTTCCATGAGTTTTTTTGCTATTTGATGTAAAAAAAGGTTAAAATATATTAAAATCATATGGTAAGGGCATAATTAAGGTGAAATAATGAATAATAACAAAGGGCTAAATAATCACAATAATAGCGATCGTACAAGAGCTTTTACTATTCAAAAAAAACAAAGAAAAAATGACTCAATTTCTTGAATAGTTGGAGCATTAATTTTATTTTTTTTAAACTTAATGTCATTGGGAAGAATTACTATAATTGGTCAATTCTTTGATGATGTAATTTTTAATTTACCTTTTGGTTGATTCAAATATTTTTTGTACTCTTTATTTTTTCTATTAGACTTTTCAATTTATTTTGGAATAAAATTTAAACCCAAAAAAAGGTTTATTGCAATGGTTTTTTTAACTTGGATTTGTTTATGCTGGATTATTAGTGCAATTTTATTTATTGTGGCCTATCACGTTAAAACTCAAGATTTTATAGTAAAAGATATATGATCAAGTTCAATATTAAAGGACTCATTAAATTCTTATTTAACTAATTGAAAAAGTAATTCTATTTGGGGAGAAAATAGTGGAACAGTTTGAATAGCAGACCCAAGTACATATTTCACAACATGATCTGGGGGAGGGTTAATTGGAACTATTCTTGCTGGAATATTTGCCTACACTTCAATATATGTAGGATTAATTTTTGCTATTTTATTCTTTGCTTTAGATATGATTTGAATCTTTACAGGAGATCCATTCTTTTTCTTAAAACCAAAACATAAAAGAAAAGGAAAAAGATTAAGAATTCTTTCTTTAAAAAATAGTCAAGATATTAATTATCACATGAAAGAAGCACCTAAAAGGGAAAGAAATGGAAGAGGTATTTTGAATATATTAAATATTCAAAATGATGAAACATTTGATGAAAGAATAATTTTATCTTCATCAAAAGAATCAGATATTACTATTGAATTGCCAAGTTTTACTAGAAATTATGAAAATAATATTTATGAAGAAGTAAATACTGATTTTTATAATGATGATTTTTCTAATGTAAATTTAGAAAATTATAATTCAAATCAAAATTATAAAGAAGAATATGCTCGCCCAGCTCCCACTCCACCTCCAAATCCAAATAGAATTGTTGATTATAATTTAGATCAAAAAATTCAAGAAGCTAGATTGCAAGCTGAAAATTTAGTTAGAAAAGAACATAACTATATGCCAAGAAGAGATAAAGATTATAGTTATGATTCTCTTCCATATGATACAAAATATGGACAAGTTTCAACGGAACAAGCCAGAGAAGAATTGGCTAAAGAAACTAATATTACTCCTTTTGGCGCTAATGGAAAAACATTGGAGTTAGTACAATCAAGAAATAAAAAAGAAATTAAATTTGAAGAAGTTAAATCTGGTCAAATTACTTTAGATCATTTTATTAGTGAAACTAAAAAGGAAAAAGCAGAAGAGAAAAAAATGATTGAAGACTATGGAGATTACACTTCACCAATGCAAGAAAATGTATCAAGAAATATTTTACATTCTTCAGCATCTTATCAATCTGCAAATAAAGTAAATCAAACTATGGAAGTGAATAAAAATAAAGCAGTTGAAAAAGAGCAATTTGTAAATCATTCATATCAATTGCCTCCAATTGATATTTTAAAAGTTCATGTAGTAAACTTAAAAGATCAAGAAGCAATTACTAATTCTGCAAAAGAAAAAGCTGAAAGTATTAATGAAACATTTAAACAATTTGGTGTAAAAGCAAGTGTTAAAAATATGAGTATTGGTCCAAGTGTTGTTAAATTTGAAGTGCAACCAGAACCAGGGACAAAAGTTAATAGTATTACTTCATTAGAAAATGATTTAAAACTAGCACTTGCAAGTCAAAATGTAAGAATTGAAGCTCCAATTCAAGGGAAAGCTGCAGTAGGAATTGAAATTCCAAATGATAAACCTGAAGCAGTTCCAATGAGAGGTGTTATTGAAAATACACCAATAGTAAAAATGGGAAATAAATTATTATTTGCTATTGGTAAAACAGTTACTGGTGAATTATTATTTGGTGAATTAGATAAAATGCCTCACTTACTTGTTGCTGGTTCAACAGGTAGTGGTAAGTCAGTTATGATTAATGGAATTATTTCTTCAATTTTAATGAGGGCAAAACCTCATGAAGTTAAATTCTTAATGATTGACCCTAAAAAAGTTGAACTTTCAGTTTATTCTTCAATTCCGCATTTACTTGCTCCAGTTATTAGTGATATGAATATTGCTAATAATGCATTGAAAAAAGTTATTAATGAAATGGAAAGAAGATATGCATTATTTACAACATATGGTCTTAAAAATATTGCTGGATTTAATGCAAAACAAAAATCAGATTCAACTAAATTACCGTATTATGTAATTATTATTGATGAGCTTGCTGATTTAATGATGACTTCAAATAAAAAAGATGTTGAAGACTCAATTATGAGACTAACTCAATTATCTAGAGCTGCAGGAATTCACTTAATTGTTGCAACTCAAAGACCATCAACTGATGTTATTACAGGAGTTATTAAATCAAATATACCAGTTAGATTAGCTTTCTCTGTTGCTTCTTCAATTGACTCAAGAACTATCTTAGATTCAAATGGAGCTGAAAAATTAATTGGTAAGGGAGATTTACTTTACACAATTCCAGGGAGCACATCGCTTGTAAGAGCTCAGGGAGCTTATATTAGTGATGATGAAATTGAAAAATTGGTAAAGCATTGTTCTAGTCAACAACAGCAAATTTTTGATTCAGAATTCTTAAAAACTGAAGTTGAAGAACCAAGTTATACAGTAAATCTTGGAGCTGGTCAAGATGCGATGTTTGATGAAATAAAAGATTATGTAATTAGAACTCAAAAAGCTTCTACCAGTTTAATTCAAAGAAAATTCAATATTGGTTATAATCGTGCTGCAAGAATTATAGATGAACTTGAAGAGAGCGGAATTATTGGTCCACAAAATGGATCAAAACCAAGAGATGTATACATTCAAAATGAAGATGTTTATTAAAATCAGCAAAACTATTTGCTGATTTTAATTTATTTAACTATATATAATAATATTTGAGGTGAGATTTTATGGAAAACATAGTTAAAAATTTACCAGAAAAACCTGGTTGTTATTTATATAAAAATAAAAAAGAACAGATAATCTATGTTGGAAAAGCTAAAAATCTTAAAAAGAGAGTTTCAAGTTATTTTAATAAAGCACATAATTATAAAACAACCCAACTTGTTAGAAATATATGTGACATTGAAACTATAGTTACTGAAAATGAAAAGGAGTCATTAATTTTAGAGCAAAATCTTATAAAAAAATATCGCCCAAGATATAATATTGTATTAAATGATGATAAAAAATACCCATATATTGCTATTACAAAAGAGCAAGATCCAATTTATGTTTATACTAGAAATTTTGACAATAAAAATCAAATATCTTTTGGACCTCTTCCTGATGGAACTAGTGCTAGAAATATTTTAAAAACTTTGGAAAGAATTTATCCATTGAGAAGATGTAAAGGAAATTTGGGTAAACCTTGTATTCATTTTCATATTGATCAATGTTCAGGTGCATGTTTTAAAGAAGTTGAACCAAAATATTATCAAGATCAAATAACTAAAGTTAAAAATTTTTTTAATAGAACAAATGATGATTTTAAAAATAAATTAGAAGAAAAAATGATTATTGCTGCTGATAATCTTCAATTTGAAGAAGCTCAAAGAATAAAGGAAATTATTGCTCATTTAAACTTTTCAATTGTAGAACAATTTGTGGACTTTAATGATAATTTAAATCGAGATGTTTTTAATTATTTTGAAACAGAAGAATATATTTGTTTTGTTGTTTTATTTTATAGAAGTGGTAAATTAATTTTAAAAGACCAATTAATTATAAAAAATAGTTTAGAAGATTTAGTTTCTTTATTTGAAAATTTTATTATGCAGATATACTTAAAAAATATGCTTCCTGACTATATTATTCTTCCTCCAATATTAAAAAATACAAGTTTGAATTTTTTATTTCAAGAAAAAATAACTTATGGCAATGATGAGACTAGTTTAAAAATATTGGATCTTGCAAAAAATAATGCTCAAGAGTATATTAGACAACAAGAATTATACAAAAATCAAAAATCAATTAGTAAAGAAGAGCTACTAGATAATTTACAAAAAACTTTAAAACTGCCAAATTATCCATATCATATTGAAATGTTTGATGTAGCTAATATTTTAGATGAATTTGTAACTGGGGCAATGGTTGTTTTCAAAGGAGCTCAGCCAAGTTTTAATGATTTTAGAAAGTACAATATTATCATTGATGAAAAAGGTGATTTTCAAAGAATGCAAAATATGATTTATAGAAGATATCAAAAAGAAGTTGGTGAACAAAAAAACCTCCCTGATTTAATTATTATGGATGGGGGTAAAATACAAGTAAGTGCCGCTAAGTCACAATTAGAATTATTGGACTTAAACATTCCTATAATTGGACTTGTTAAGAATGATAAACATAAAACTGAATATATTTTAAATCATGACTCACAAGAAATATATTTAGATAAATCTCAAGAGGTTTTCAAATTTTTAGAACTGATTCAAGAACGAGTTCATAATTATGCAATTGCTGGCTTTAGAAAAAAACATAATAAATCATTTACAAGAGATGATTTATCTGCAATTAAGGGAGTTGGTGAAAAAATGATCCAAAAAATAAATACGCAGTTTCCTTCTAGAATGGATTTTTATAATGCCAGTTTTGAAGAAATAAAGAGTATTGTTAAAAAAGATGAAATTGTTTTGGCAATTAAAGAAATAAAAAACCAATTAGATAATAAAAAATAGAATAATATAGGTATTTTTATTATAAAAAAATGTATAATATTTTAGTTAATAAAAGGGGATTCATATGACAGATAAAGATATTATTTTAACAGCAGAGGGTCTTAAAGAATTAAAAGAAGAGTTAACTCATTTAATTAATAATGTACGTCCACAAGTTATTGAAGAACTTGTTGAAGCTCGTGCTCAAGGAGATTTATCAGAAAATGCTGATTATGATGCTGCAAGAAATAGACAAGCAGAAGTAGAAGCAAGAATTAAAGAAGTAGAAGCAATGCTTTCTAAAGCAAAAATTATTAAGGATTCTAATTCTAAAAATAAAGAAGTAAAAATTGGAAGTCAAGTTTCATTTACAAGTCAAAAAACTAAAAAAGAAATGACTGTAAAAATTGTTGGAGCTATTGAAGCAGATCCATTTGAAAACAAAATTTCAAATGAATCACCATTGGCTAAAGCAATGATGGGTAAAGTTGTTGGAGACTCTGTTGAAGTAAGAGAACTAAAAGAACCTTATAAAATAACAATTAAAGATATTAAGTAGTTAGCCTAATAATTTTATTAGGTTTTTTTGTATAAAAGGAGAAAGTAATATGTTAAAGGTTCAAAGCACATTTAAAAATAATTTACCAACAATATATTTAGTTGGAACTCCAATTGGTAATTTAAATGATATTTCAAAAAGAGTTATTGAAACCTTTGAAAATGTTGAAGTTATATATTGTGAAGATACTAGAGTAAGTATTAAATTAATAGAAAAATTAAAACTTTCAAAAAAATTAAAATCACTACATAAATTCAATGAATATTCTGTTTCACCAAACTTAATAGAAGATCTTAATAAATATAAAAATATAGCAATAATTAGTGATGCAGGAGTTCCTTGTATTAGTGATCCAGGAGCAATTGTAATTAGAGAGCTTATAGAAAAAAATATAGAAGTAAATATAACTTCAATCAATTGTGGTCCAGCATATATTCATGCAATAGTAGCATGTGGTTTTGTGGCAAAAAGAAATTTATTTTTAGGTTTTATAGATAAAAAAAATATTGAAAAGGAACTACAAAAAATATTAAATGACAATCATAATAATGATGTAATAATTTCCTTTTATGAATCAGTTCATAGAATCCAATCAACTTTAAACCAGTTAGCTTTACTTTTAAATGAAAATACAAATGTGGTAGTTGTAAGAGAATTGACAAAATTAAATGAGGAATTTTTAAGAGGTACAATTTTTGAAATTTGTGATTATATTAATAATAATCAATTAGTTTTAAAAGGTGAATTTTGTATTGTGATTGATTCAAAATTTACTTTAAAAAATGATACAAAAGTTGATATGGAAAAAGTAATAAGTGAAGTTCAAAAATTAATATCACAAAATATTAGTAAAAAAGATGCTATTAAAAATATCTCAAAAAAATATAGTGTAAATAAAAATGAATTAACAAAATACTTTTATAAGGAGTAATTTTTTAAATATTATAGACGATATAAATTATAGGAGGTCTATATATGGAAAAATTATCTATAGCAAAATCAAGAGAAATTGTTGGTGGAAAAGGAATAACAGGAGCTTTACTTGGCGGTGTTGGTTCTGTTACAAAATCAATTAGTGATTTTTTTTCAAATACAGTAGGAACTATTGCAACAACTGTATTTACAGCAATTTCATTAAATAAAAGTGATAAATTAGAATCAAAAATTGGAAATTCTACTTTTAAATTAGATAATTCAGCTTCAAATAAAGCATTAATTGAAGCTGAAAATAAAGTGCCAAATGTAGTAAATTTATTCTAAAATTTTGTTCAAAAAAGTAAAAAAAAGTAAAAAAAAGTACTAATTTGGTATAAAATTATTTAGGTTGCTAGTTTCAACCGCACTTTTGTATGTACTTAAGAAGTTTGTAAAATAACTCACATACAAGGCGAGTCTAGACTGGAGGAATAAAGATGTTCGCAATTATAAAAACTGGTGGAAAACAAATTAAAGTTCAATCAGGTGATGAAATTTATATTGAAAAATTAGAGGTCGAAGAAGGTAAAAAAGTTACTTTTAATGAAGTTCTAATGATTGATGGTACTGTAGGTTCACCTTTAATAAATGGAGCAGCAGTTATAGGAACTGTTGTTAAACAAGGTAAAGGTAAAAAACTTAGAGTTGTTAGATATCACCCTAAGAAAAACGTTAATAAAGTGTATGGTCATAGACAACCTTATACAAAAGTTAAAATTGAGACTATTTCATTAAATGGTTCAAAAACAACAGCTGCACCAAAAACAACAGAATCAGTTGTTTCAAGTACAACAGCTGCACCAAAAACAACTACTTCAAATAAAACAGAGGAATAGTTAATGGTAAAAGCTAAAATTGTTGAAAAAAACAACAAAATAAATTCATTTGTAATAAATGGTCATGCAAATTCAGCAGATTATGGAAATGATCTTGTATGTGCAGCTATTACAGGCATAGTTTCAGGTGCATTAAATGCATTAGATATTAAATTTAATAAAAATTTAAATATTAAAGTTGATGAAAAGAAAATTGAAATAGAAGTTATAGTAAATGATACAATTCTAAATCAACTACTTGAATTTATGATTATTCAACTGGAAACTATTGAGGTTCAATACCCAAAGAATTTTAGAATAGAAAGGATGATTTAATATGCGTTTCTTATTAGGATTACAATATTTTGCTTCTAAAAAAGGAGTAGGGTCAACTAGAAATGGTCGTGACTCAGAATCAAAGCGTTTAGGAGCTAAAAAAGCAGATGGTCAATTTGCTAATGCAGGTTCTATAATTTTTAGACAAAGAGGAACAAAAATCCATCCAGGTGTAAACGTTGGACGTGGTGGAGATGATACATTATTTGCTTTAGTATCAGGAATAGTAAAATATCAAAGATTTGGTAAAAACAGAACTAGAGCTGTTGTTATTCCCCAAGAATCTAAATAATAATATAAAAGCTCCTCACTAGGAGTTTTTTTTAATGAAAAGAGGAAATAATATGTCTTTTTTAATGTTGACACTTACTTTTTTATTATTAGTTCTTCTTTTATCTTTTTTCTGTAAGATTAGAATACGAAAGAGCAAAAAAATTAGTAAAGATAATATGAACATAGAGGTGGCTTTAAAAAATTTCAAGTCTACTTTTGCAAGTCAAAAAGATAAAAAAATTTTGATAAAAGAATTGGATTTAGTAGAAAGTTTTAATAAATTTCCTTTTAAATCAGATTTTAAAGAAATAAAAATTAAATATAAAAATGAATCTTTAATTCAAAATCTTGAAAATACACAAAATAGCTTTTATGATTATTGAGCAAGTAAAGAGTTTGATTTTTTTATAATATTTGAAAATTTGTCAAAAAATAATTTTGTAATCTTTTCGACCAAAAATTTATTATTAATATATAAAGATTTTTTAGGGCAAACCTTTAATTTATACAAATCTACTTTTATTTTAGAAGTTTTACCTGCTGTTATTTTTAAACAAGAAAAAAGAGAATATAAAAAAATTAAACCAGAAAATCTAAATGAATTTATTGATAGTCAATTTATTAAATTTTCTCAGGAACTGAATAAAATAATTAAAATGATTGAAATTGAATTAAGAGTTAAATCAAAAGAGAGTAAAATAGATTATCAAATTACTGAAGAAAATTTAAAATTAATAGAAGCTTATAAGATTTTGCAAGTACTGCCAACTGATTCAGATGACAAAATTAGAAAGGCTTATTTAAGACTTGCTAAAATGTATCATCCAGATAAAAATAAAAATGTAAATGCAAAAGAAAAAATGGCACAAATTAATGATGCATATGATATTGTAGTAAAAGAGAGAAATAAAAATTAAGGAGAATATTATGAATGTAAATAAAGAAATATTATTAGGTCAATATTTTGACCAAGCTTTAGAAGAAACAAAAAAGATAGTTGCTATGCCATCTTATAGAAGAGACTTAAAACATGGAGCTCCAGTTCATCAAGATACAAAAAATGTACTTAATCATTGTATTGATTTATTAAAGGGCTTTGGTTTTAAAACGTTTATAGCACCAGATTATAGATATGGCTATGCAGACTATGGGAATGGTGACAAATTATTTGGAATAATTTGTCATTTAGATGTGGTTCCCCCAGGAAATATTGATGAGTGAAAAACTAATCCATTTGAGCCAATAATTGAAAATGGGAAATTAATAGGTAGAGGCTCATTTGATGATAAGGGTCCTACAATGATGAATATTTTTGCTTTTAAATATTTAATTGATAATGGTTTTAAACCAGATTATAAAGTTAGATTTATTTTTGGTACAAGTGAAGAAACAAACTGAGAATGTATGGAAGCATATGTTGCAAATGAGCAATTATGTGATTTAGGTTATGTACCTGATGGTCATTTTCCAGTTGTATATGCAGAGAAATGAATTGCTGATGTTGATTTAGTAGGGAATTTTGAATCAGAATTTGAATTAAGTGGTGGAGAAGTTTATAACGCTGTAAATGATTTAGTAAAGTATAGTGGTCCTAAAACAAGTGAAATTGCAGCTTGATTAAAAGATAATTCAATTGATTCATATGAAAAAGATAATTATTTATTTGTAAAAGGAATATCTGCTCATGGTAGTTTGCCATTTAAAGGTATTTCAGCTTCGACTTGATTATTAAAAGCAATTGATGCAGTAGGTTTAAAACATCCATTGGCACAATTTGTTTCAAAATATGGTCATTTAAATTTTGATATGAAAGAAATTTTTGGAGATTTAAAAGATGAAACCGGGGATTTAACAGCATGTAATGGAATAGTTAATATTTCAAAAAGAGATTTTAGATTCACAATTAATTTTAGAATACCATGTACAAGAGATCCAAAAAAAGATGTCGTAGATGTTTTAGAAAAATTTGTTTCAGATAAAAATATTGAATTAAAACTAATTTCAATTGAAGATAGAGTTTATTTTCCAAAAGACAGTGATGTTGTAAAAAACATTATGGAAGTTTATAAAGAAGTAACAGGAGATTTGAAAGCAGAACCAATTGCAATTGGAGGAGGAACATTTGCAAAATCAATGCCTAATATGATTGCTTTTGGAGCTGAATTTGACTTAAATGATTCAACTATGCATGCATACAATGAGTATGTAAAAATTGATGATTTAAAGAAAATGATGGAGATTTATGCAAAATCTTTAGTTAAATTAACAAAATTAAAATAATGCTATTAAGCATTATTTTTTTTATAAAACCAATATTAAAAAATGATATACTATAAATATTGTATATTTAATTTTGGGTATGCAATCACATTTGGGAATTTTATATCCTAGTGCTTGTTATTTATAATTAAACAAGTGGATGTATTTAGAACCAGTATGGAAGAATAACGAATAAAAATTTGAAAGGACCTTAACATGGCAAAAGATTTAACAAGAGAACAGCTTTGAGATGCTGGAGCTCAATTTGGACATCAAACTAAACGTTGAAATCCAAAAATGAAACCATATATTTACGGAGCAAAAAATAAAAATCATATTATTGATTTACAACAAACAATTTGAAGATTAGAGGACGTTAAAAGATACGTTACTTCAATTGGACAAAAAAAAGAGAAAATAATTTTTGTTGGAACAAAAAGAAGTGCGAAAAATGCAGTTAAAGAAGCAGCATTAAGAAGTGGAAATTTCTTTGTAAACTCAAGATGATTGGGTGGAACACTAACAAATATGAAAACAATTTCATTAAGAATAAAAACTTTATGAGATATTGAAAATGAAGAAAAAACAGGAAAAATTAATTTAAGACCTAAAAAAGAGCAAATTCTAATTAGAAAAGAAAAAGCTAAATTAGAAAAAACTTTGGGTGGAATTAAACAAATGCATAAACTTCCAGCAGCAATGTTTGTAGTTGACCCTAAAACTGATGAAATTGCAGTTAAAGAAGCTAGAAAATTAAGAATTCCAGTTATTGCTATTTGTGATACAAATGTTGATCCAGATATGGTAGATTTTGTAATTCCTGCAAATGATGATATTCAAGAATCAGTAAACATAATTACTAACTTTATAGTTGATGTTTATGCTGATGCAGCTGGAATAAAAATGCAACCAAGTAGTTTAAAAATTGTAGCTCAGAAAAAAGAAGAGAAACAATATGGAGAAGGTCAAAGACCTTATACACCAAGAAATAATGATTCAATGGGTGAAAAATCAGCTGCACCTAAAAAACCTGCTGTAAACAAAGAAGAAACTAAATAGGAGAGATTAAAATGGCAGTTACACCACAATTAATTAAAGAATTAAGAGAAATGACTTCTGCTGGAATGATGGACTGTAAAAAAGCTTTAGAAGCTACAAACGGGAACATTGAAGAAGCAGTAGTATGATTAAGAGAAAATGGTTTAGCAAAAGCAGCTAAAAAAGCTGATAGAGTAGCAGCTGAAGGAGTTTCATTTGCAAAAACTGATGGTAAAAGAGCTATTATTTTTGAAGTGAACTCAGAGACTGACTTTGTTTCGAAAAATGATAAATTTATGGCATTAATTGACAATATTGGTAATGCTTTATTAAAATCAAAAGCTAAGAATTTACAAGAGGCTTTGGAAGTAAAATTATCAAATGGACAAACTATTAGTGAAGCTTGTGTAGAAGCAACAGCAACAATCGGAGAAAAAATTGAATTAAGAAGAATTGCTGCAGTTGAAGGTAAAAATTTATCAATTTATAATCATGCAAATAAAAGAATTTCTGTATTATTAAATTTTGAAGGAAGCATTTCAAGTGAAGATGCATATAATGTTTGTATGCACGTTGCAGCTATGTCTCCAAAATATTTAGCATCAAGTGATGTTCCTCAAGAATTTAAAGATCAAGAAATGCATATTATTAGAGAAACTACTGATTTAACAGGTAAACCAGAAAATGTTGCAGAAAACATTTTAAAAGGTAAGTTAAATAAAAAAATTGCTGAAATTACTTTATTAGATCAAGGTTTTGTAATGGATGAAAAACAAACAGTAGGCAATTTTGTAAAATCTAAAGGCTCAACTTTGAAACAAATGTTTAGATTTGAAGTAGGAGAAGGAATTGAAAAAGTAACAACAGATTTCGCAGCTGAAGTGGCAGCACAGTTGGCAGGTAATTAATATGATAAATAATTTATTATCTTTAGAACAAAGTAATTTGCTAATTCTTTCAATTGTACTTTTAACAGTAGCACCATTGTCTTCAATCTATTCTTGATATTTAACACTTCAATTTAAAACTAATAAATCTGAAGTTAAATTTGCAAATAAATTATGAGTTTCAATTATGATAACTTTACAATTTTTATCAATTGCATCATCTATAATGTCAATAGTATTTTATTTTATTGATTTGAATTTAAGTCAAACGTTATTCATTGTTTGCATTGTCATAGCATTTGCTACATCAGCAATTTGGTTTTCAATGGTTTTATTCTTTTCAAATCAAATATGATTTTATATGGATGAAGAAAAAATTGTTACATTAGGCGAATCAATAAAACTATCAAAAATTCAAAAAATTATTGAAGATGATCAAAAAAGTGCAGTATATGTAAACTACTTAGAAGGTAGAAGAACAATTAAAAAAGTTAAATTTAGTAAAAAAACAGCTTTAGGAATTTATTTTTTAGAAAACGCATCAAAAACTGGTGTTACTCCTGAAAAAGGTGATCAAGTTTCTTATTTTAAAGAGCAAATAGCTAAAATTAGACAAGAAGCTTTGGAAATGACAAATAAAAGTGTTAAAACACCTGTTGAACCAGTTGAAAATAAAACTGAAAAAGAAGCAAAAGAAAAAGTTGAAAAAGTTTCAAAAGATGTAGAACAAGCAGTTGAAAAAACAGAGGAAATTGTTGAAAAACCAGTTAAAAAACCAACTTCTTCTGTTAAAAAACCCACTGCAAAATCTAAAGCTTCAGAAAAAAAAGAAGATAAATAAAATAAAAGCACATTTCATATGTGTTTTTATTTTATTTAATATAAAATTAATATGAAAAAGGCAGAGGTAACTTTTAAGTAAGTTTGAGAAATACTCTTAGAACCTGATCTAGTTTATACTAGCGTAGGAAGACCTTTGGAATAATAATTCTGCTTTTTTCATGGAGGAACTTCATGAATAAAAATATTATAAAAATTTCTATCACATTGTCTTTAATAAGAATATTAATATGTTTAGGTTTAATGATATGAGGAATTATATCAATTGTAAATGCAGGAGATCAAAATGGAAATCTATCTGTTGGTAAAATAGTAACAATTTCTTTTTGTTTTTCACTTTTTTTTATTTTATTTACTTTAATAAATTTTTCCTTATTTTTAAATTGCATTATTAATATCAATGATATTAATAAAAAAAATATAATAGCTTTATCTTTTATAACTATAAATTTAGAAATTCTGATTTATTACTTAAGCAAGCAAAGTTTTAAGTTTAAAAAAATAGAAATGAGAAGATGGACAATATTTGATATAACTTCAATATCAATTTTATTAGCATTATATTTTTCAGTTGGTTTTGTTACAGGTTTAATTCCACCAATGCCTTTTTATATAACTTTAACTTTTAAATATATACCACTTTTTTTTGGAGCCTTTGTTTTATCTCTTTCTGCTTCACTCACTTTATGTTTTTTAGCAGCTACATTATCAGTTTTTTTACCAGGAGCATATTTAAATTTCTGACAATTTTTCTTTGACTATTGACTTCCCACATTATTAATTTTTACAGCGGGTGCTTTTACACCAAATGTAAAAACAGATAAGATGATTATAAAATTGGGTGTATGGTTTGCCTTTATTTCAATTCCTGTTTTATTTTTATATCTTTCAAGAGTTACATCAGGAGTTGTATATTGGTTAAATCCAAATAAAATTGAAATAATCAATAAAGAATTCAATTGAACAAATAATATTGGTTATTCATTTATTTATAATTCAATTAATACAATTTTTGACTATATACTTTTAATAATTTGTGTTCCAACAATATGTGAATCTCTTTGAACAGTTAAAGAAAGATTTTTCTATAATAGAGATTTAGTTTCAACAGAAATTTTAGATTAAAAATTTAAATATAAAAAAAAATTTCATTTTTAATAAAAATGAAATTTTTAATTACATTTCTTTTAAAATTTTTTTGTAGGAATTTAAAGAATATTTTAAGAGGAAAAAATTATGTCAAAAAAAATTAAAAAATATAGATATAACTTTGCGAAACTTATATTTACAATTCTTTTACTTCCTCTAATTTTATTAAAATCAAAGAAAGGTTTTAAATTATATAGAGATTTTTGTTATATATATCCAAGGTCAGAAAAAGAAAGAAATTTTAATGAATTCCCAAATATTAAATCTAAATTAAATTGCTTAGAGTATCATTATTGAGATTTAAAAAAAATGAATTTAAAAGCAGAATCATTTAAAGAAAAAGATATTGAACACTATACTTTGATTACTGAAAAGGGAAACATAAGTTGTATTAGAGCAAAAAATACAAACAGTAAAAATTGAGTTATTGCTTTGCATGGTTGAACCGAAGATAAATTTTTGGCTTTAAGACTCGTCTATCATTATTTTAAAAAAGGTTATAATATTTTATCTTTTGATGCCTTTGCTCATGGTGATAGTTATGGTAATTATACTGATATTGGTTATTCAAGTATTGAAATGTTAGATGAAATTATAATAGATTTAAAAAATAAAAATAATATTGAAAATATTGGTTTAATAGGTAATAGTATGGGAGCTTCAACTTCGATTTTATATTCTCAAAAAGGTCTATTTAAAAAAGAAATAAGTTGAGTTATTGCTGATTGCGGATTTAGTAATATCAAATATCAATATCGTTATTATATTCAAAATAATTTTTTTAAAAAAGCTTGATGATTAAATGGATTAGGATTTACAAAGCGCTTTAGTAGAATTACAAAAACAAATCAAAATAAATATAATTTAATTAAAAATATGAAACTTAATAATCAAACACCAATATTTTTTATACATGCTATTGGTGATACATTTATACCTTATGAAATGAGTTTAGATATGTATAATAAAAAAATCTCATTTGAAGTAAATAAAAAGAGTAGTTTATGAACACCAATAGGTTCTGAACATGTAAGTGTAATTACAGATTATAATAAGGAATACATAAATAGAACCTTAGATTTTTCCAAAGAAAGTGAGAAAATAAAAAATGAAAAATAAGAAGATGGGTTTTTGAACTGTTCTTGCATTGACATTAACAGCAACAATTGGTTCAAGTTTACTTGTTACTTTTAATCAAGTTTTTATGATGGTTGGTAATAATCCACTATTAATGATATTAGCTTGAATTATTGGAGGAATAATTATTCTTCCCGAGACTTTTTTAATGGTAGAACCAGCAATTTCTTTTCAAGAAAATGGAACTACTTATAGTTGATTAAGAAGAGCAAATTGAAAGGTTATGAGTTTCTGATTTGGTTGAGTATTAACATTATTTGTATCAGCAACTGCAATTGCAAGTAGTTGTTTAGCTTTATCTACAATTATTATGAGTATGGCAAAAAGTGATAATATTTATCTATTAAAAACTATATCTGTTTTAATTTTATTATTAATTGGAGGAACACAAATATTTTTAAAAAATAGTAGTCAAATAAGTCAAATTGTCTTTTTAGTAATAAAAGCACTACCAATATTATTTGTAATGATATTGGCATTAATTTATGGTTCAACTGATGGCTTGTTAAGTAACAAAGAAATGAATCAAGGATTAGGCCAAGCATATATTTCTTCTTCATTATTGATTCCAGCAATAACAATGACAATGTTTTCATATTCAGGAACAGAAGTGCCAACCTATGTTGCTGGTGAAATTAAAAATCCAGAAAAAACAACACCTAAAGTAATTATTTGTGGAGTAATAGTTGTTATTAGTATTTACTTAATATATGGAATAGCTTTATTATCATTAGCTAGTTCTGGTGATGAAATGGCAAATGGAAATCAAGGTTTATTGGCGTTTTCAAAATTGCCATATTGAGCTAAAATGACTTTTAATATTTTGGCAATTCTATTATTTATTGGTTCAATTAATGCTTTTCTTTTATATCAAACAAGATTAATTTATAAAATGGCAGAAGAAAAAGATTTATCTAAACCTTTTTTAAAAACTTCTAAATGATCAAATCAACCATATATGGCAATGTTATTATTAATGGGCTGTGCAATAGTTTATATAATTTTTAATCAAATTGTAGAATTGTTGGCTTATTTTTCACTAGCCGTAAGTGCTTTAAAAATATTGATGACAACAAATGTAGTATATTTGAGATTAAAAGAAACTTCATATAAGAAAGTATATAAAAATTGGCTATTTTGAATATTTGTTACTTTTGCATATTTAACTTGTATATTAACACTTATTGGTTCTATGATGTTAATGCTAAGTACAACAAGTATGACTGATATTTGAAAACCTATTTTAGTTATCTTATTTGTGATTTTAATTGTACCTATAGGTTTTTTAAAATTTTATTTACAAGAAAAATACTTAAAAAAAGAAAGTATTGAAAGCTAATTTAATAATATAGAAATTAAATCATTAAAAAACCCATATTTTTATAAAAAAAATATGGGTTTTTGTTATAATCTATCTAGCGAGGTAAGTATGGCATTAAAATTTAAAAGAGTTTTATTGAAAATATCTGGTGAAGCTTTAAAAGGTAATGGAGACATTTATGATAAAGAGAAACTAGATGCAGTTGCAAAACAAGTGATTGAACTAACGAATCAAGGGTTGCAAATTGGAATCGTAATTGGTGGGGGAAATATTTGAAGAGGTAAATTAGCAGATACTCTTGAATTATTTAGAATTGAAGCAGATTATATGGGAATGTTAGCAACAATTATGAATGCATTAGCATTTGAAGCAACATTAAGAAAATTAGGTTTTGATAAAGTTAAAGTTTATTCATCATTAGAAATCAAAACAGTAACAAGTTCATATAACTATAGAAATGCAAGAGAAAAACTTGATGAAGGTTATGTAACAATTTTTGCTGGAGGAACTGGTTATAGTTACTTTACAACTGATACTGGAGCAAGTATCAGAGCAATTGAAATTAAAGCAGATGCTTTATTGATGGCTAAAAATGGAACTAAAGGAGTTTATGATTCAGATCCAAATACTAATTCCAAAGCAAAATTTTTAAAAAAATTAACACATAATGATTTAGTTGCAGGTAACTTACAAGTTATGGATTCAACTGCTGCAGCATTATCAAGAGATGGTAAATTAGAAATTGTTGTCTTTGATATGAATGGTGCAGATAATATTATAAAGATTGCACACGGTGAATTAGAAAGCACTGTAATTAAATAAGAGAGGAATTAATATATGTCACATGAAATAATTGATATTACTGAAATGAGTATGCAAGAAACAATTGAAAGTTTCAAAGAATATTTACTAAAAATTAGAACTGGAAGAGCAAATGCAAGTATGCTAAATAGTGTTATGGTTGATTTTTATGGAACTCCAACTCCATTAAACCAAACATCACAAGTATCTTCTCCTGAACCTCAACAGTTAGTTATTAAACCTTATGATAAAGGTCAAGTAGCAGCGGTTGTTGCAGGGATTAATAAAGCAGATTTAGGTTTAAATCCTATTGCTGAAGCAGATTTAGTAAGAATTAATATACCACCTTTAACTGAAGAAATTAGAAAAGATTTAGTTAAAAAAATGTTAAAGGAGCTTGAAACTTTTAAGGTGAGAATTAGAAATGCAAGAAGAGATGCAAATGAAAAAATTAAAAAAGATAGTTCATCACCTGAAGATGTTAAAAAAGATTTAGAAAATCAAGTTCAAAAACATACTGATAAGTTTATTGAAATGTTAGATAAATTGTCTAAAGATAAAGAAAATGATTTAATGAAAATTTAACGACTAATAAAAAGCTTTTGCTTTTTTTTATTTTAAGTAAAAAAGTCATAATTTAAGGCATTTTATAATTAAAGTACTTTAAAATATTCAATAAAAAAGAAATTAATGTGAGGTTGTAAAACATTTTTTTATATATATACTAAATATTAGAGGTGTAAACTATGGGCTTTAGTATAGGTATGGTTGTATCATATAATCATCAAAATTACGTAATATTAGAGATAATTGAAAAACAAATTGATGCTAGTTTCATTAAATTTTTTAAGTTAAAAAATCTAATTGATAAACAAATAATTACAGTTAATTCTCAAGAAGTTCAACAAATTCACTTAAAACCAAAACAAGTAGTTAATAAAGAAGAAACTCAAAACCAAATTACTGATACTAGTTATATTGAATCTTTATTTTCAGAAATAGGTTCAACACAAGAAACAGATGATATTAGTTTATTCGATTTAACTGGCGAAAATACTTTTACTTTGGACGATGTGATTTTTGAAAAATATCCAAGTGATGATTTTGAAAATGAGGGAACTATAAACATATTTGATAAAACAAACACTACAATGTTGGTAGAAAACTTTCAAACACCAGAAGCAAAAGTACACTTAACACCAAGACGAAAATCATCATTAGAAAATATTTCACCAATTAGTGAAACTTTCAGTAATCTTAAAATGGTAGGAGAAGTAGCCACTAAAACTGCTGAAATAATACCTACAAGAAAATTACAAGCAGAAAAAAGGCAATCTGAAATTAATAGAATTCAAGAAATTAGAGATTTTCAAAAACATGAATTAGAATATAAAAATAAGAAAATTAAAGAAAATTCATCATTAGATGAAACAGTCTATAATACTAATGATAAGTTCAAAAATTACTTAATTAAAGAATTGCAATCTGAACCTTTAAATGAAAGAAGCTCTTATATATTAAAAGAATTAAACTCTAATTTAATTAGTAAAAATGATAAAACTAAAGAAATTGATAGTAAAGATCTTGCAAATGTTGGTGCAAATGAAGAATTAAAAAATGATTTTACAGAATCTTTAGAAAAAGAATTTAAGTTAAATAATGTTTCTGACAGTTCAAATAGAGTAATTAATGAAAAACACTTTGACACATTAGAAACTGGCCCTTTAAATACTAAAAGATTATTTGAAAATTTCAATAAACAACAAAACTTTCAAGATAGTTTAAATGAAAAATATAATAATAATATTGAAAATACAAATACTTTATTTGGAGTAAATAGAAATTTTAATCAGGATGCTTTAAAAAATTCTAAAATTTATAAAAAATTTAAATTAATGAGTCTATGATTAATAATTTTATTATTATTAATGGTTATTACTCCTTTAGTTGGAATATTTGTAAAAACTTCAATGTATTGAGTTGAGAATAAAACAATTGATTTAAATGCAATATTTTCTATTGCTTCTAATAATGCAATAGATATGATTTTTGTTGTAACTTCTGCATTACTTGCTTTAGCATTTCTAATTTATTTAGTTTTCTATTTAATAGTTATTAGTGATAAACAATATAAAAAAATTGCTTTCTATAACTTTCAACTTGAGAATAAAGTTGAGATAATTGATTCAATTCAAAATTATAATGATGAATCAAGTGTTTATTTAATAAAAGTTCATAATGAAATTAAAAAAATTAAAAAAGAAATTAATAAAATTAATCAACAGCAATTAAATGTAGTAGTTTCTAAAAAAGAGGAAAATGCTCAAAAAATTTCACACTAAAAGGTCATTTATATGACTTTTTACTTTTATTTTGTAATAAAATATAATTTGAGGTGCAAAAATGCAACATTGAGATATAAAAATTTTATTTCCGATACTTTTTATAATTTGTACTATTTCAATAGTATTTTTGTGTAAAAAAGAAAAATTACAAAAGGATAGTTACTTATGATTAATTCAAACTATTCTATTTTGATCAGCAGCTGGTTATGCAGGAGTAGAAATAAAAAATCAAATAAATTTACAGCAAAATATTAGTTCTACAAATTTTATTTTAGCTAGTGTTTTCTCAACTTTTTTATTTTTAATTATTTTAAAACCACTTGCCACGTTTACAACAGGAATTATTCAAAATAGAAAGATTTGAATTCAAATAAGTAGTATTTTATTAGTCTTGATTATAGTCTTAACTAGTTTCTTAAATTTATCATTATGAATTTTAATAATTGTAGCTTTAATGCTTTCATTTTGTTTAGCAAGTTCAACTTTATTTACTTTATTTTTAAATGAACAAAGCTTTTTTAGAATATATATTATGCCTTCAGTTTGAATTTCATTTATATTTATTTCTTTTTCATCTTCTTTAGGAATTTATTTTAGTAATGTAAATATGATTGCTAATAGCCAGGCTGTAACAATTTTATTTAATGTAATTTTAATACTTATGTTAATTGTAGGTTTTATAGTTAGTTTAATAATTAAGGAAAACAAAAATTTAGTACAAGTTTTTGATAATGAGGTTTTGGACCAGTTACCTAGAAAAAATAATTTTACTTTCTTTGTAATTTATACATTGGCTTTTTTATTAACTTTAACTAGTGCAATTAATAATTCACTGTTTATAAAACTATATATCGCTTTAAATTTAACTAATTTAAATCTGAATGATGAAAATGTTTTACTTTGATTAAGAATTAATGAATTTGTTTATTTAATTCCCACAATTTTAGCTTCAATAGTTAGTTATAAGTTTTTAAGAAAAATAATAGAACAAAAATATTTAATTTATATTAATATGTTTGTTTTGTTTTCAGCATATACAATAATGGCATTTGTTTCTAATCCATTCATTTTTATATTATTAAATATAATAACTGGAATTTGTTTTAATCAGATAATTTACTCATTATTTTCAGCTTGTGTATTTTGAAATTATAGAGCCAAAAAAAATCCTGTTACAGGCTTATATGGTAGTTCAATTTTTGCAGCATATTTTATTGTTGAAGTTACACAAAATAGCTTATCTACTTCAAAAGTCACTATTTTTAAAAATTTTTCTAATTTAAATCAATTATTTATTTTTAAAAATAATTCAACGACAGGTGAATTTGAAAGGGTATTAAGATCATTTGATAATTTCTCAACTCTAATAATTTCTATTGCATGTGTAATTGTACTTATTTCAATATTAATATTTTATTTTATGAGCAACAAAATATTTTCAGACTATAATAAGTATAATTCAGCCACAAAAAATTTAAAAATGTTAATTAAGAAAAGAGTTATTACAAAAACAAAAACCAAATTAAATTTACAAGCAATAGAAGAGGACATTAATCAAGATTATGAATAGGATTTTTAATAGTGAAATTGAAGTTATATTTGAAGTTAATCCTTTTGAAATAAAAAGTATTAAAAAATCAAATATAGAAATAATATATCAACAAAGTTCAAATTGACAAAAAAACTGACCAATTTTATTTCCTATATGTGGAAACTTAAATGGAAATTTAGAACATAATGGTAAATTACTTAAACTTGAAAGACATGGTTTTTTCAAAGAAATAAAAAGTTGAAAAATTATAGAACACTCTCAAAGTAAAATTACTCTTGAATATATCTCAAAAGAGGATTTTTATGAAATTTATCCATTTAAGTTTAAAATGACAATTGAATTATATTTAGATAAAAATAATTTCTTTTTAAATATAATTATAAAAAATTTAGAATCAGAAGAAATGTTTTTTTCTATAGGTCATCATCCAGGTTTCAAATTTTTAAATAGGTCAAACTTACAAATTGAAAAACCTATTTTATTTTCAGATAAATTTGAAAATGGACTTATTCTAAATCTTGAAAAAGATATTAAAATTAAAGAATTTACAAATCAAAGTTTGGATTTTAGTGATAGCAAATCTTATATAACAGATGACTATAATAATCAAGATATAAATATAAATAGTGGAGAAATAAAATTTAAGATTAAAACTAATGATTTTAAGGATTTAGTCTTATGAAGAGAAAATAATAGTTGTGATTTTATTTGTGTTGAGCATTGAAATGGTTTACCAGATAGAGTAAAAAGAATTTCAAATGAATTAAAAGATAAACCTGAAATTTTGACTTTGAAAACTGATGAACAAAAAGAGTTTTTATTAAATATTGAATTTTAAAAAAAAGATGCTATTGCATCTTTTTTCATTCCTCATAGTATTCCATAATCAATTCCTTTAATTCTGGAACTAACATATCTTGTTGTACGGTTTTAAATATTTTTCCTTTTTTAAATATAATTCCACCCTTATTACCACCAGCAATACCAATATCTGCTTGACTTGCTTCTCCTGGGCCGTTTACAACACAACCAAGAATAGCTACTTTTAGGGGGAATTGAAGTTCTTCTACAAATTCTTCAACTTCTTTAACAACTTCTCTTAGAGCAAATTCTAATCTTCCACAAGTAGGACAAGCTATTACTTCGACCATATTTTCAAAAAGACCTAGTGAGTTTAATAGTCTCTTAGCCACTTTAATTTCTTCAACGGGATCTTCACTTAAACTAATTCTAATTGTGCTACCAATTCCTCTTTGTAAAAGATAACCAAGACCAAAACTAGATTTTATAGCTCCATTTAATAAACTACCAGCCTCAGTTATACCTAAGTGAGCAGGATAGTTTCAATTTTCACTAGCTAGTTCATAGGCTTCAATTGCCATTAATGGGTCAGTTGCTTTAAGAGAATAAATTATATTTTTAAAATCATATTTTTCTAATATTTCAATATGTTCTCTAAGAGATTCAACCATTGCTTTTGCAGTTCACCCATATTTAGCAACCATTTTTTTGGGCAAACTTCCTGAATTAACTCCAATTCTTATTGGTATTTGCTTTTCTTTACATTTTTCAACAACTGCAATTGTGTTTTCTTCAATACCAATATTACCAGGATTGATTCTTATTTTAGCACATCCAGCATCTGCTGCTATTAGAGCAAATTTATAATTGAAATGTATATCTGCAACAATTGGAACAGGAGAATTATCAACAATTTCTTTAAGCGCATTGGCATCATCAATACCTAAAACAGCAACACGCACTATTTGGCATCCTTCTTTATAAAGAGAATTTATTTGTTTTAAAGTTTCTTTAACATTATGAGTTTTTGAAGTTGTCATTGATTGAATAACAACATTATTATTGCCCCCAATTTCAATATTGCCAACCATAACTTTACGTGTATTAATTCTATTTATCATAAATTTCACCAAATTGTCTTTTCTTTACTAAAATATTATACACTCTTTTATAAACTAAATTTTAGTACAGATAATGGGGTTATAAATAATTTTTATGTATAATTAATACAGTAAGGGGTAAAAATCATGTCAGAGAAAATTACATTAAGAGATATAGTTAAAATTAATAAAAAACTTGCCTCTAAAGAATATGAATCTCAAAAAGAATTTAGTTCATATTGTGATGTTATTCAAGAATATATCGATGAGACTTTTTTCAAAAATGATGCAATTATTGAAAAATTAGTTGAATATTGTGAAAATAGTGCAAGATATCTAGATATTACTTTTAAAAAAGCTAGTGGCATTATATTAAGTGATGAAAATGTTCATAATTATACAAGTAATATAAAAAGAGCAATTGAAAAAACAATTTTTATGGAAGAGCGAATTTTTAATTTTTCTATTTTTGTAGAGATAAAAAGTATATTTAAGTATTTTTTAGAAAAATCAAAAGAATATGAATCTTTAAAAAATTTTAAAGATTCATATAGTGTAAGTTCAATTGAATTTCATCAACAAAATGAAAGTTTTAAATATCTTTATACAATATTTGATAAATTAACTTATATTGCAAAACATCTAAAAGATAAATATTACAAAAAAGAGCCTACAAAATATTCTAGTGATGCTCTAAGATTTTCAAATGACTTTTTACCAAATATTTCTTTTTTAGCAAAAAGTGCTCAGGACTTTCAAAAATTATCAGATATCATTGAAAGAGTTACTTATTCAAAAGCATGACATTATATTAGAAGATTGAGAAATTCTATTGAACATGATTTTGTTGATCCGACATATAAATACAATATTTGCTTTTCATTAGAGTTATTATTCATAATAATTGGTAGAATATTGCTAGCATTAAACAAATACTTACAATCAGATGAACAAATCAAAGAAACATTGGAATCATTAAGAGTAGAAAAATAATTTAATTTAAGAGGGACATTATGAATAAATGAAATGAAATACAACTAAATAATTTTAATGGACCACTAGATTTATTACTTCATTTAATAAAAGAAAAAGAAATGAATATTATGGATATTAATTTATTAGAACTTTCTTCACAATATATAACATATATTAAAGAGTATGAATTATTAGATATTGAAATAGCAAGTGAGTATTTAGTTATGGCAGCTTATCTTATTGAATTAAAATCAAAGTTATTAATTCCAAAAGAAGAAGTAGAAGTTGATTCAAACTATGAAGAACAAGAAAGAGATGACTTGATACGTAGATTAATGGAATATCATAAAATTAAGGAAGTAACAAATTTCTTTAAACTTAAACAAGAGGATTTTTTAAAAACTTTTAGTAAAACAAAAAGTATAATAAAAGTAGCTAAAATTGATGATGATGAATTACCTTTAGCTCAAAATAATATTGATATTGAAAAATTCTCAAATATTTTTCTAAGAGCAATTGAAAAAAATAAATTCCAGAGAATGGAAGTTAATACAATTAATAGAGTTGATATTTCTCCTGAAGAAGTTGCAGAAGAAATAAAGTCATTTTTAAAAAATAATAATATTAATGAAATTGATTTGGCTAAACTAATTGAATTAAAAGAATTTTCAATTAGAATGATGGTAGCAACTTTCTTGGCGGTGCTAGACTTAGCTGCCAAGAAAGTTATAACGCTTTCTCAAAATGGAGATGAAGTTATTGTAAAATATTTAAGTTAATTTAATAAGAGGAGATAGTTATGGATAACAATAAAAAGATAGCAATTGTTGAAGGTTTATTATTTTTAAGTGGTGATGAAGGAACAACAATTGAAGAATTACAATTTATTTTAAATGAAGGTAATATTGGTGAAATTGAAAAAATTATTGATAAATTAATTGATAGATATAGTAAAGATAAAGCTTGTGGACTAAACATTCAAAAATTTGCAAAAAATAAGTTTAGATTAATTACTAAAAAAGAAAACGCAGAATATTATACAAAACTTGCAAATGTAAAAACTGAATCAAAGCTTTCAACAGCAAGTATTGAAACTCTTTCAATAGTTGCTTATAAGGGACCAATATCAAGAGCTAATGTTGAAGACATTAGAGGAGTAAATTGTGAGACAATCTTTTATAAATTAAAATTAAGAAATTTAATTGAAGAAGCTGGAAAATCCCAAGATGTAGGTAAACCAATGTTATATAAAGTCACAGATGATTTTTTAAAATATTTTAATTTAAACAGCTTAGATGAGTTACCAAAACTAAAAGAAGCAATAGAAGAAGAAAAAGACATTTTTAATAGAGGTTCATAATGGAAGAAAGATTGCAAAAAATAATAGCAACTAGGGGATATTGTTCAAGAAGACAAGCAGAAAGACTAATTGAACAAGGTAGAGTAAAAGTTAATGGAACTGTTATCAGAGAAATGGGTTCAAAATTTGATACTAATGTAAAAATTGATATTAATAATAAAAATTTAGATGAAAATAAAGAGAAGGTTTACTATTTATTTAATAAGCCAAGATTAGTGTTAACAACAATGCATGATCCAAAGGATAGAAAGACTGTAGCAGAGTTTTTTAAAGATTCAAAATTAAGAGTATATCCTGTGGGAAGACTTGACTATGATGTTTCTGGAGCATTAATTATGACAAATGATGGAGAATTTGCAAACTTTGTAATGCATCCCAAATATGAATTTAGAAAAACATATCAAGCGTTATGTAAGGGAAAAGTTCATAAGTATCAAATCAAAAAACTTGTAGATGGTGTTATTATTGATGATGATTATAAAACAAAAGCAATCCAAGCAAGAATGTTGAAATATGATGAGGAATATGATGAATCTGTAATTGAATTAACAATTGCAGAAGGAAGAAAACATCACGTAAAGAAAATGTTAGTTGCTGCAGATATTTATTTAAGAAAATTAAAAAGAACTCAAATAGAGTTTTTAACAATTGATGATTTACCAATAGGTAAGTTTAGAGAACTAAAATCACACGAGATTAAACAATTTTATGGAATTTATAATTCATTAAAGGTTAAGAGAGGTAAATAAATGAGAATAGCTATTTTTGGAACAGTTGGTGCGGGCAAATCAACTATTAGTGAAGAAATTTCAAAAAGACTAGGTTATGAAATATTTCCAGAACCAATTGATAATAATCCATACTTTGATGATTATTACAAGGATATGCAAGCAAATGTATTTAAAATGCAAATATATATGCTTACTGCAAGAAGTCAACAATTAATTGAAGCAAGATCTTTAGAAAATGTTATTTTTGATAGAACTATTTTAGAAGATCCAATTTTTGTTGCAGTTAATCATGAATTAAAAACAATGAATGATGTTGATTATAAAACATATACTGATTTTTACGAACATGTAGTTATTCCAAATTTAGCTCATAGAGCGACATTTGATTTAGTAATTTATTTAAAAGTTTCAACTGATAAAGCAATTCAAAGAATTAAAGAAAGAGGAAGAAGTCAAGAGTTGAATACTCCAAGACAATATTGAGAAACTTTAAATAAGAAATATGATGATTTTTTTGAAAGAAGAAAACATATGTTTGAGTTTTTAGTAGTTGATGCAGAAACAGATGATTTAAATATAAAAATGAATTTTATTATGGAAAAAATATATGAAAAAAATCCTAAATTGATAAAATAAAATTAGTGTGAAATTTAAAAGATTGTTTTAGAAAAGGAGTTTTAAAATGGGAAGAGCACATGAAGTTAGAAAAGCAAGTATGGAAAAAACTGCTGCTATGAAATCAGCAATCTATGGTAGAGCTTCAAAAGAAATATATATGGCAGCAAAAGGTGGTAGCAAAGATCCTGATTCAAATTTGGCTCTTAGAAGTGCTATTGATAAAGCAAAATCTAAGCAAGTTCCAGCAGATGTAATTCAAAGAGCAATTAAAAAAGCTGAAGGTGGAGATGCTGATAATTATACTTCAAATAGATATGAAGGTTATGGACCAGGAAATTCAATGATAATTGTTGAATCACTTACAAATAATGTTAATAGAGCTATAGCTGAAATAAGAGATGCATTCAATAAAAACGGTGGAAAAATTGCAAATAGTGGAGCAGTATCTCACTCATTTCAAGCAGTAAGTATTTTTGCATTTGATCAAAAAAATGTTGAAGAAACTTTAGAATTATTAATGGAAACAGATTGTGAAGTAAATGATGTTGTTGAAGAAGAAAATATGACAGTAATTTATGCTCCATTCAACTCTTTTAATCAAGTAAAAAAAACATTAGATTCAGCAGGTATTAATAATTACAATATAGCAGAAACAACTATGTTAGCAGATGAAATGATTAATTTAACAGATAGTGAAGTGAAAGCTGGATTTGAAAAACTTATTGATAGATTAAATCAATTAGAAGATGTACAAGAAATTTATCATAATGTTGAAAATTAAAAGTTATAAAAAAATCAATAGTTAAACTATTGATTTTTTTGTTTTTATCAAATTTTAATTCTCTTTGACTTTTCAAGATACATTTTATCTCCTGGTTTTGTTTCATAAGCTTCATGGAATTCATCAATATTTATTAAAACACCATTGCATCTAAATTCTTCAGGTGAATGAGGATCTATTAATAAACGAGTATTTTTTAATTCATCAGTAGATTTTCTCATTCAAACTGTAGCGTAATTTTCAAAAAATAATTTGATATCTTTTTTACATTGTTCTTTACAAATATCTAAAGCCGCAGCAACTCCACTTAAATCACCAATATTTTCACCCAGAGTTAATTTTCCATTTACTTTAGTTCCATTAATTTCATAGTTATTGTACTGTTCAACTAATTTCTCAGTTCTCAAGTTATATTGTTTATAATCTTCATCAGTTCATCAGTTTTCAAAATTCCCATTTTTATCAAACTTACTTCCTTCATCATCAAATCCATGACTTACTTCATGGCCAATTACAGCACCAATACCACCTAGATTTTTAGCTCTTGGTTCTTTTATATCGTAAAATGGTTTTTGCAATATTCCAGCTGGAAAACAAATTTCATTTGAAGTAGGGTTATAATAAGCATTAACAGTTTGTGGATTCATATATCATTTTGTTTTGTCAACTGGAAGATTTATTTCAGTTAATTCTTTTTGAATAAAGTGTTTTGATAGGTTTCTAATATTTTCATATAAATTGCCACCTTGTTCATAACTCCTAATTTCAATTTTTGAATAGTCATCAAATTTATCTGGAAAACCAATTTTTATTGTAAATGAGTTTAATTTTTCAATTGCTTTTTGTTTTGTAGTTTGACTCATTCACTCTAAATTATTAATTCTTTTTGAATAAACTTTAATTAAGTCTTTAACAATTCCTAAAACATCTTCTTTTGATTCTTGTGAAAAGTATTTTTTAACGTATTCTTTTCCCAACAATTCTCCAAGTTTAGAATTGGTAAATTCAACAGCTCTATCAATTTCTGGTTTCATTTCTTTAACTCCACTAAAAATACTTGAGTAGTTAAAATTTATTTGATATAGATCTAAACTTAATATTGATGAAAAAGCAACAAGAGTTTTTATTTTCAATAAATCTTTTAAATCTTCTAATTCAAAATTATTTAAAATTTCATTTAATTTTTTTAAAAATTTTGGCTCTGTTAATATTATTATTTCAGCTTTTGCATAACCTGTTTGAGTTAGATAATCATTTCAATTAATAAATGGACAATACTTATCTAAGTCAGTTATTTTAACAACATTATAAATATTTTCTGGACTTCTTAATTCCTCTTGTTTTAACATACTTTGAGATATTTCTTTTTCAAAGTTATAAACCAAATCAAAAATATTTTTTGTTTTAAAACTTAACTTTGTTGCTCTTGACATATCTTCCAAATATGTTTTATATGCAGCTTTAATATCATTGTGTCTAGGGTGATTTTCATCATAGAAATCTCTATCTGACATTCCTAAACCCATTGAACCAATCATTAAAGCTCTTTTATTACTATCTTTAAAATCAGAGTCAATTGTCTTTGAGTGAAAATAAGAAATATTAAAATCTTTAAAACCTTGTATTAAAAATTTAGTAAATTCTTTTTTTGAAGATAAAGAATCAATTAATTTTATAATTGCCATTATTGGTTCGATACCTTGTTCATTTCTTTTTTTAACATTTAAATAATTTTTAAAAATATTAGTAATTTTTTCTTGATCACTTTTTAATTTAGACTCTTTTGATTTAAACTCTAAAATTAATTCTTTGATATCATCCATTGATTTTTTATGTAACATTTCAAAACTACCTCATGATGGATATCCACTTGGCAATTCTGTATTATCAATTCATTCTTTATTCATATAATCAAAGAAATTATCTTGAGGTCTTATTTTTATTGACATAAATACATCTCCTTTATACAAATTAGATTATAGACTAATAAAGAAATAAACAATAAAAAACAGCTAAAAGGAGATTTAGATAATTTTGTTATAATTATCTAGATAAAGAGGTGCTAATATGAATCGCGATATTATTTTATTAAGAACTGTTGAAGTAGCTGCAATTGCTTCATATAAATATATTGGTAAAAAAAATAAGAACTTAGTTGACCAAGCTGCAGTTGAAGCTTTTCAAGTAATGTTAAAAAACGAAAAGGGTTTTAAATTGAAAGTTGTAAATGGAGAAGGTGAGCTAGATGAGGCCCCAATGCTTTTTGTAGGGCAAATATTGGGAGATTTAGAAGACCCTAGTGTCTTAACATATGATGTTAGTGTTGACCCTGTTGAGGGAACTCATCCAGCAGCTTATAATTATGCAGGGAGCATTTCTACCATTGCTTTTTCTAGAGAAAATACAATGTTACAGCTCCCTGAAATGTATATGGAAAAACTATTTGTTAGTACCGAATTTAAGGAATGTATTAATTTATCAAAGGGAATTGTATTTTCAATTGAAGCAATGCAATTTCATGCCAAAAGAAAGGATTTAAAATGTATTATTTTGGATAAACCCCGTCATCAAGAAATTATAAGAAAAATGAATGATATGGGAATAATTGTAAGACTTATTCAAGATGGTGATGTTTTAGCAGCGATAGATGTTGTTAATGGAGAAGCTGATTTTGTTTATGGAATTGGAGGCGCTCCTGAAGGTTCATTAATGGCCGCATTATCTATTTCTTCTGATTGTAAAATGCAATCACGACTTGTAAGATATGAAGAAGTTTGACCAAATGAACTTGAAACCATAGAAAGACAAAATAAGGAGAGAGCTTGATTAGAAAAATATAATCTTGATTTTGATTCAATACTGCATGATTTGGACTTAATTGATGATCATAAAGTTAGATTTTTTGCAGCAGGCTTAACTGCTGGGGGAAGTTTAAAACCAGTAGATTACAAAAATGGAAAATTTTATGTAAATGCTTTTATGTCTTCTCATGGAATAGTTAGAAATTTCAATTCAGTGTATGATGTAAAAAAAGTAAATTCTTTAAAACCTGAGATTAAATTTTTATTTGACAAATACAAAAGATAGTATTTTAAAGTTATATAATTAACTTAAGGAAGGTGGTTTTTATGGATTCTTTAAATAAGATACTTTTAATTGCTTTAGGATTATCGCTAATTTCTTTAATTACTATAAGAATTTTTAATACTTTTAGTTTGAATAAAATAATAATTCATGAAATAAACACCGCAGATAGTAATATTTCAAGTTCAAAAATTGATTCGATAATATCTAAATTTATGGTTTATTTAAGAGCTGAAGAAATTAATGTGCTTTATGGTGAAACTGAAAGTTATTATAGAATTAACCAAATGTTAAACAAAAGGAAAAAACAGATAGTAATACCAAAATGAATTATGCCAAGTGTAGGTTACGAATTGGATTATATACTGGCAAGCATTTGATTTAATGTTAAACTTTATCAAAAGGATAAAGATATAAAAAGAATTCAATTAATAGTTAAATGAATTCCTTTATTTTTATATATTATTTATTATTCAACTTTAATAACAGCAATTGTTTTTTCATTTTTAAATAAAGCTTCAATTATTAAAGAAAATCCTTCAAAATTTCTGATTTTCCTTTTTGAAAAACCAATATTTGAATTTATTTCGATTACAGCATTTCTTTTTATTGTTACTTTAATGTTTTTTTCAAATAGTCTAAAAAATGGTTTAGAAGAAAAATATGAAATGGAAATTATTCAATTTGTAAAAAATGAATGTGATAGTTATAATAAAGATATTTCAATTGCTAGAATTTATTCAAAAGAATTTAATAAGCTTGATTTTAAAGTATTTAGATTTAATTCTAAAACATCGAACTTAAAATTTGTGGGTCCATTCACTTTACTTTAATAAATAAAAAAATGAGAGTAATCTCATTTTTTTATTTATTATTAACCCTGACCTAATCCTTTTTCTTTTCATTCAGCCATAATTTCTTCTTTACCACCAGGTTTAGAATATCTATCTTTATATTGTTTATATCTTTCTTTACATTCACTTAGTTCGTGCATTGCTTCTTTTGCTGAACCCCAACCATTAATTTTAACTTCTTTTTTTTGTAATGCTTTATATTGTAAAAAGAAATTTTCAATCTCGTCTTTTAAATGCTGAGGAACATCTTCTAATTTTTTATATGAATCAAATCTTCTATCATCTGCAAATACACCAAATAGTTTAGTATCAATTTCACCAGCATCAATCATTTTAATTGAACCCAAAATTCTAACATTTACTCCAACACCAGGAAGTGTAGGATAGGTTACAAGACTTATAACATCTAGTGGATCTCCATCTCAATCAAGAGTTTCAGGAACAAAGCCATATTCTCCTGGGTAAAAATTAGCCCCATATAAAACTCTATCTAAACTAATTTCATTAGTATTAATATCATATTCATATTTATTTGAACTACCTTTTGGTATTTCAACAATCATTTTAATTACATTTTTTTCCATCATTAAGATCTCCTTTATAAAATTATTTTATATTAAAAGTTTTGACTTATAACATTAGTTTCTAAAATAAATGTTTATTTATTAATTTTACAAGTAATTTAGCACTAAACAAAAAGATAGTTAAGTTTAATGATAGTTTAGCAATTGATACTCCAAATCCTGTTCATAGTAGCACGTTCCATCCATAACTATTTTTTTGTGGCATGATTCCAGGATATAAAGTGCTGTATCATTGAAATATAAAATTTTGGTTACAAGCAAAAGAAATCAGCGCAGAAATGATAGTTGCTAAAGCTCCTGCAATAACTATTAATAATAAATATCATTTCATTTGATTTTCCTTTTTGATTTTAAAAAGTATGCTTCTTTTTAATAGAAAAAATATAAAGGCAAAAAAGATAATAAAACTTAAATCTGAAATTGTCATTGCCAATACACCAATCACATTACTTGGGAGGGGTAATACCATCCTTAATGAATTTGCTAAAATATTAAATAGTGCAGCATAACAAACATTTGTTGCTAGGTATATAAATAAAATCCCGATTAAAGAGAATTCAATTGTAAAAGCTTCTGCTATTGCTAAGCCCCCAATTGTATATTTACTAATAATTGTAAATACTATTTCAATTGCAAAAAGCATTGCCAATAGCGATATTCTTTTAATATCTAAAACAAAATTATCTTTTAATACCATTCTTCAGTTGTATTTATTTATTTCTGCAAAGTCATATTTATGACCCCAAAAACTATAAGTATTTTCCATTTTAACTCCTTTGAAATAAAAAGCCCTTATTATTAAAAGCAAAAGGGCGATTAGTATACAACAAAAATATAAACTAAAAAGCTTATAAAAATGCCATGGTATTTTCTCTCATCCGGACTTTACCGTCGGTTTCAGAATTTCACTGAATCAGCTTTTTTTACGAGCTCATGGACTATTACCATCGGTAAGGAATCACACCTTGCCCCGAAAATACACACAAGATTATTATAAACAACAAATAAAAAAAGTAAAAATTAT